>NZ_JAKGBG010000028.1:0-59259 GCF_021532595.1 Pseudoalteromonas sp. OFAV1 | reverse complement strand
CGCGCTGAGCTCGAAAAAATTAAGCGTAACTTGCCAGAAGGCACCACTATTCAAGACAGCTACGACTCATCAATTTTCATCAAAGAATCAATTGACGAAGTATATAGAACGCTTGCGATTTCAATGGCGCTGGTAGTGTTAGTTATCTACTTATTTTTAGGTAATATTCGCGCAACGCTTATCCCTGCTGTGACAGTACCTGTTGCGTTAGTGGGTAGCTTTATGTTCTTGCTTGCTATGGGCTACTCAATCAACTTATTAACTCTGCTAGCACTGGTATTGGCTATCGGTTTAGTGGTAGATGACGCGATTGTTATGCTAGAAAATATTCACCGCCGCATTGAGTTAGGCGAGCCACCTTTATTGGCTGCGTTCCGTGGTGCTCGTGAAGTTGGTTTTGCGATTATTGCCACTACCCTCGTCCTCATCTCTGTGTTCGTACCGCTGGTGTTTATGGATGGCCGTATTGGTGCTTTATTTACCGAGTTTGCGATGGCTGTTAGTGCTGCTGTGTTCTTTTCTAGTATTACGGCATTAACACTTTCTCCGGCACTGTGTTCAAAAGTACTCAAGGCTTCTGAAAAAGAGAGTAAATTTAGCCAGTGGATGGATAAAACCTTCGCCAAAATCGAAAATGCTTATCGTAACTCACTTACTTCTAATATGGGCCGTAAGTGGAGCTTACTACTAACCATGATTTTGGCCGGTGTTGCCAGCTTTATGCTATTTCAAAAAGTGCCATCAGAGCTTACGCCAAAAGAAGACCGGGGTACTTTCTTTATAATGATGAGTGGGCCTGAGGGTGCAAGTTATGAAAATAACGCAGCCAACATGGCGAAAATTGAAGAACGTTTAATGCCTTACTCTGAGTCTGGTGAATTAAGCCGAGTGCTTGTTCGTGTGCCTGGCTGGGGTGGTCAAGGTGGTGTTGCTATCATTGGCATGGCTGACTGGGATAAGCGTAAGCGCTCAACCTGGGAAGTGATGGACGAGATAAGCAGTAAAATGACCGAAGTAACTGATGTGCGTGCGTTTGCAATTATGCGCCGTGGTATTGGCGGCGGTGGCTCATCACGTCCTATTGAGTTTGTACTGCAAGGTAATGATTACGACCAACTAGCCGATTGGCGAGACCGCATTATTAAGCGTGCTGAGAAAAACCCAGGTTTGGTAAGAATCGACCATGATTATAAAGAAACATTCCCGCAGTTTTTAATCAACATTGATAAAAACAAAGCAGCGGATTTAGGGGTTTCGGTGTCTGATGTAGGCCGCACTCTCGAGACCATGTTGGGGCAGCGCCGCGTAACAACCTTTATTGACCGTGGTGAAGAATACGATGTGATACTTAAAGGTACCAAAGAAGACTTTGCGAACCCGACCGATATCTCAAATATCTACTTAAAATCACGCAGTGGCGAATTAGTGCCGCTAGATAGCTTAATTAGTTTAAAAGAAGAAGCCACCGCATCGCGTTTAAATCGTTATAACCGTATGCGCGCAATTACGTTAAGTGCAAACTTAGCCGATGGTTATACCCTAGAAGAAGCGCTTAATTTCTTAAATCAAGTTGCCGCTGAAGAAAACGACATCGATGGTGCAATTGACTATAAAGGTGAGTCGCAACTGTTCTATGAAGGCGCATCAGCAATGACCTATGTGTTTATTCTTGCGCTCACAGTAACTTTCTTAGTTCTTGCTGCACAGTTTGAAAGCTTTATTCACCCATTTGTGATTATGTTGACTGTTCCGCTTGGCTTAGTCGGCGCATTATTTGGCCTTTGGTACACAGATCTCACTCTGAACATTTACAGCCAAATTGGTATCGTAATGCTGATTGGTTTAAGTGCGAAAAACGGTATCTTAATCGTTGAGTTTGCCAACCAACTGCGTGATAAAGGCGTTGAATTTAACGAAGCGATTACCCAAGCGGCAACGCAGCGTTTACGCCCGATTATTATGACCTCACTGACCACAGTTATGAGCTCGGTACCACTGGTACTTGCAAGTGGCCCGGGTGCAGAGAGCCGTATGGTAATTGGTGTGGTGGTATTTACAGGTGTAATAGTGGCAACCTTACTAACTCTATTTGTTGTGCCAGCAGCATATACTGCCCTAGCCCGTAATACTCAGTCGCCTGAGTATTTACAAAGCAAGTTAGAGCAACAAGCTAAAGACAAACCGTTGGAAGAAATTTAGAACTGTCTTTAAGCAACAATAAAACGCCGTCTTTACGGCGTTTTGTTTTTTCAGCTATAGTCAGCAAAACAGTGAGGGAATAAACGATGGATAACAACATACAAATAGCTACTTTTGGCGGTGGCTGCTTTTGGTGTATTGATGCTGCATTTAGACGAGTGAAAGGCGTGCTTAATGTCAGTTCTGGCTATGCAGGCGGTGAAATTGAAAACCCAAGTTATCAGCAAATATGTACTGGCTTAACGGGTCATGCTGAGGTTGTTCAGCTCGATTTTGACAGCAGTATTGTGAGCTATAATACCCTTCTTGAAATGTTCTTTACTTTACACGATGCCACACAATTAAATCGACAAGGCAACGATGTAGGCACACAGTATCGTAGTGTTATTTATTATCATACTGAGCAGCAAAAAGCTGAAGCGCAAACAATGATAGCAGCTTTACAGAAGCAAATTCGTGAGCCAATTGTCACTGAACTTAGCCCAATATCGAACTTTTACCCAGCAGAGCAATATCACCAAGACTATTACAATGAAAACCCGAATCAAGGTTATTGCAGTATCCTTATCGCGCCTAAACTTGAGAAATTCGGTCAATACTTCGCTGATAAACTAAAATGAAAAAAGCTCGCTAAGTAGGTAGCGAGCTTTTAGACGCAGAACTAATAATTTTCCTTATTATTAGAACTGATAACGGGCACCTACAAACAAGCGGCGCTCGGCCGTGTTGTAGTAATAAAACTCGTCGTTGATAAAGTCACCATCTAAGTCAGTGCCATAGGCATCAACGGCGTTATACTCTTTATCGAATAGGTTTTCTACTCGTAAAGACACAGTTAAGTTGTCAGTCGCTTGGTAGTGACCGACTAAATTCCATAACGTATACGAAGGTAAGTGAGTTAGCTTGCCATCACGGTCACCACGGTATTGCATATCAATACCTGCATCAAAATCACCCCATGCTTTATGTAATGACCAATTCACACTGTGGTTTGACACATAGTTTAGTGACTGACCGGTTTCGGTATCTTCAGCAGAGAGGTAAGTGAAGTTAAAGCTGTGCTCAAAGCCAAACACTTGGTTTTTAAAACTAAACTCAACACCTTCATGGCGAGCTTCGTTTATATTAGTTGGGATCCACTGCCCTGATGCATTTGGCGCCCAGGCGATTTTGTTGTCGATTTCGCTGCGGAAAATCGCAATATCAAGGCTAATATCATTCACATTGAGTGATAAACCAAGCTCTTGGTTATCTGATGTTTCAGGATTTAACTCTGGATTACCCGAGCCTGGATAATATAGGTCATTAAAAGTTGGAGATTTAAAACCAGTACTTTGACTTACACGGAATGTGGCGATGTCATTTAAGTGATAGCCAACAGCGGCTGTGTAAGTTGTTTCATCACCAAACTGCTGATCATCATCTTGGCGAACGGTTAGGTTTGCCAGCACGTGTTCGTCGTCATAATAAGCGCCAACAAACGCAGCGAATACTTCACGGCTGTCTTTTAAGTAAGTACCTGAGTTAGTGTTCACTTCATCTTTATACCAATTCAAACCGCCACTAAGAGTCAGTGCTTGATTGAAAAAGTATTGACCATTGTAATCAATTTGCTCACGCTCAGTTTCAAACTTATCGACTACTGTCGCGCCAGTGTAATCAATGCGTGAATCATCTGAACTATCACTTGATATGGCAATATCAATGGCATGGCTGTGTTTTTCGAAGGCTTTTTTCCAGCCTAATGATGCTTGGTAATTTTCGAACTCACCTTTTTCTACCGTGCTGTCTGCTGGGCTATAAGCACTATCGTATTGTGCTTCGCCTTCTGAGTATTGTGCTTGCGCTAAAAACTCACCTAGTTGCTCATTTTGATAACCTAGATTAAAGCCAAGGTTTTTGTTCTCGTAGCCGTCTTCATCTGGCGCTAAACCTTGCAGCACATCAAAGCCATCTGTTTTTTCATAGCCGGCATTAACAGCAACATCAACGCCCGCAAACTGACCGCCTGTCGCCACTTGATACTCTTGATAAGCATCTGAGCCAAAAGTGATATCTAAAGTCGTATTTTGTGCTTTACGCGTAATGATATTGATCACACCCGCTAGCGCATCAGAACCATATACTGCAGCACGTGAGCCTTTTACTACTTCAACACGTTCAATACTGTTTAAAGGAATATTGCTAATACTTTTATAGCCAAGTGTTGCTGATCCTGTACGTACACCATCAATTAAAATAAGCGTATGGCGAGAGCTTGCACCACGTAATGAAACACCTGAGCTTTGCCCAAAACCACCATTGGCATTAATTTGAAAGCCAGCTTGAGTTGCCAGTAAGCTTGGTAAGTCACGAACATAGCTTGCCTCAATATCAGCACGGTCAATAACTGTAACACTAGCTAATACATCATTAATTGATTGTTCGAATTTATTGGCAGTAACTGTGATGTGCTCGATTGATTGCTCGTCAGCAGATACAGAAAAAGACAACGCAGCAGCAATCGCTACGCCTAACGCAGATTTATTTAGCATGATATCCCCTAGCCTGTGCCCACCGCACACGCAAATAGTAAGTTACTTCAAGGCCGGTCTCCGGACTCTGCGTATGTATGGCATACACATTACCGTTGCGGGGGCAGTGTTGGCATTGTTTTCTCCCTGAAAACGCACCAACTTCCCGATTATCTTGCAACTATTTCACCCTTTGAAATAACACGTATCTTTGTAGATACAGCAAGCACCTTGAAAATAGGCTGCTATTGTGATGATTTTAGGGAAGAATGTCAATGGACGGCTATACCGCTAAAGACGAATTTTAAGCTGTAAGCCGTAAGCCGAAAGTAAAAAAGCCAATCACATGGTGATTGGCTTTTATCAAACAAATAATTACCAGAAATACTCATGAGGTTTTGAGTTTCCTAACGGAAAAACAATTCCTTCTGGGTCAGCACCATTCATCACACGCTTGCAAAGTGCTTTATTTAAGCGTCTTCTTGGTTTAGTCATCGTCATTTTTACCCACCAACTTGGTGTTTGTTGATAAAAATAAGTACTGTGTGGACCTGTGTATTTTCTGTTTATTTTACCGTATTTATTACGGTCAATTGTTTTGTTTTTTACTGACATAAATATCCTCTAGCTGAAAATAGCTAGAAGATATCTTTTTCTCTGTAACCTAATATTCGTCTCATGATACGCTCCTTGTAAAGCTCAGAAACTTACTGGCTTACAGCTTAAAGCTATAAGTTTTAATCGCGGAAGTTTTTGAACTGGAATGGTTGACCTAAATCAGCAGTACGAACAACTTGCATTGCTTCTTGTAAATCATCACGTTTTTTACCAGTTACACGTAATTCTTCACCTTGAATCGCGGCTTGTACTTTGATTTTTGAGTCTTTAATTAACTTAACGATTTTCTTCGCTACGTCTTTTTCGATACCTTGCTTAAGTGCAACGTCACGCATTACGTATTTGCCGCTACGTGACTCGTCTCTTAATTCAAGGCTAGATACATCCAATCCACGCTTTGAAATTTTTGCTGCAAGAATGTCAAAAAGTTGCATCACTTGCTGTGGTGCTTCAGCTTTTAACTTAATTACTTTGTCACTTAGTTCGATTGATGCATCAACACCACGAAAATCAAAACGCGTCTCTAGTTCACGCTTTGCATTATCTACTGCATTCTGCGCTTCGTTCATTTCTACTTCAGAAACAATATCAAATGAAGGCATGGGGTTCTCCTAACATAGTCTTTTTTAAATTCGTTTATGGTTGGCAATTATAACGCTTATTTGTCGATTCTTTCTATTTTTATCCGATTTGTTCAGGTGCGATGCAAAAATTGTTTGATATACTGGCCATTCAATTTCGGCATTTTTAGGGGTTATTGTGACAAGGCGTGTTTACCAAGTTATCTTTTTAGCCAGCATTATTGGCTTTACGATTTTATTTGCCAAAGAAATTAAAGGGGTTGGCAACCTGTTTCCTCACGTCGATAAAGTAGCGCACTTTGGTATTTTCTTCATACTCGCTTTGGTGATGGACAAGGCATTTAAGTTACCTCTAATGGTACAAATTTTACTGTTAGCAGGCTACGGAGCCGCCATTGAATTTATGCAAGATATGCTGCCTTATCGCCAAGCCTCAGTTGGTGACTTTATCGCTGACTTTATTGGTGCTGTAAGCTATTTTGCTATAAAGCTTGGCTTTCATTTAGGTAGTAAGCAACGTAATGGCTAATTTATTAGTAGTGGGTGATGGCGCAATAGGCCTGCTATTTAGCCATTTTTTATCTGCACAACATGACATCACATTACTGACTCGTAAGCCAACCCTGACCACGCGTTTTTATCAAGCAAGTAATGGCAAATCACATCCTATTAAAGCGCGCCTTATTAATTATGCAGAATTAAATCAATCGCCGCCCTTTGACTTGGTATTAATTACTGTTAAAGCATTTCAGGTGCAAGCTGCTTTTAAACAAATAAAACCTTACCTTACTAAAAACTGCCAACTTGTTATTTCTCACAATGGTATGGGTAATGTCGATGAACTTAATGCCCAACTGTTAGACACTCAAGGGTTATCGTTTCTAACAACTCGTTTAGCTGGCTTTAAAGCAACGCCCTATAGTGTAAACCACACAGGAAATGGCGAAAGTGTGCTTGGCGCATGTAATGCAGCAGCAACTGAAAAACTCAATGAACTTGACCATCTATTTAGCAGCCTGCCACACTTTTCAGTGAGTGATGATATTCACTCATTGCGCTGGCAAAAACTGTTAGTCAATATTGCCATTAACCCATTAACAGCAATCCATAACGTTAAAAATGGCCAACTCCGTGCACCGCAATTTAGCACTCGCATCATTAATTTACTGAGTGAAGCGTGTCTGGTAGCCAATAAACAAGGTGTTGATGTAAAGCTTTGCGAGGCACTGGATCAAGCCTACTCGGTGATGACTGCAACTGCAGAAAACTTTTCTTCTATGCAGCAAGATATAAGCCATAACCGACAATCAGAAATAGATGCAATTTGTGGTTATGTGTGTGAACAAGGCGCGAAGCTAGGTGTAAAAACACCGTATAACCAAGCCATGCTGAGTATGATAAAAATAAAAAGCTAGCTACTAGAGGAAAGAGTAAAGTTACTAGCTTCTGACAATTATTTCAGGCATTAAAAAAGCGCGAACATGTCGCGCTTTTATCACCATCCCTTACGGACGATACACTTTGACGTTGCTGAAGCCTTCTTCGTGTAAGATCAGCGCTTGAAGCTGACTCATCACACCTTTAGCACAGTATAAGTAATATTCTTTATCTTTTGGTAAGTCACCAAATTTAGTCGCTAAGCGGAAGAAAGGTAAATGCACAACTTCAATACCTTCAAGCTCAAGTGGATTTGCGTCTTCTTCTTCAGGTGAGCGAATATCAACAACAACCGCTCCCTTTGGTAAATCAGATACAGACTCGGCTTCTTTTACTTCTTGCTTAGCTTCGGTGTCGATATCGCGGATATCCATCACACGGGCATTTTCAACAACCGTATTTAACACGTCAAAATCAAATTTAGCTTCTTCGGCAAGAATCGTTTTAATTTTGGCTTTAACCGTTGGCTTTTTAGAAATCACACCACAGTATTCTGGCATGCTTTCTGCCATTTCTGCGGTACCAATTTTACGAGCAATATTAATAATATCTTGCTTGTCGTGTTGGATTAACGGGCGAATGATTAAAGTTTCAGTTACACGGTCAATCACGCTTAGATTAGCCAGTGTTTGGCTTGATACTTGGCCAATACTTTCACCTGTTACTAATGCTTGCACACCTAACTTTTCTGCAACTTGGCTACCTGCACGCATCATCATACGCTTAAGCACCACACCCATTTGACTGTTTTCTACATTTTCTAAGATTTCAGCTACAACAGGTTCAAAATCTACAGTGACAAACTTTACCTTATGGGTAGAGCTAAACTGTTTCCAGATATAATAACTGGCTTGTTTAACACCGATTTCGTGAGCTGCCCCACCTAGGTTAAAGAATAAGAAGTGAGTTCGCGCGCCTTTGCGGATCATCTGGTAGCTTGCTACACCTGAGTCAAAGCCACCCGACATAAGCGACAGTACATCTTCTTGTGTTGGTAACGGGAAGCCTGCCATACCTAAGTGAGTTTCAGTAACGATATACGCTTTATCATCTCGCACTTCTAAACGAATGGTTACTTCAGGATGGGATAGTTTTACGCTTGCACCTGCAACATGCTGGTTTAAGCCGCCACCAACATAACGCTCTACATCGCTAGAAGTGAAATCGTGTTTACCCGAACGCTTACAACGCACACAGAATGTTTTACCTTCGATTGTGTGGCCAATTAGCTCAAGGGCTTTTTGATAAATATCGTCTAACGAATCAAAGTCTGTTTCTGTAACTTCGATAAATTGCACAATACCCGGAATGCGTTTTAAGCCATCGATGATATCTAGGCGAACTTGCTCAGAATCTAAAAGGCTCACAACCGAAATATTATCCCAGTTGTTTCTAACTTGTACTTTTTCGTCAACACGACGTAAGACGATCTTAATGTTATTTTCTAATAACTTGGTAAAACGCTTACGAACAGATTTACTCTTGATAGCGATTTCAGGGTGTAATTTGACGATAAATTTAAGCATAGTTCACTCTTAGACTGTGGGATTCACACGCCCCGAGGCATACCAACCTCAAGGGCGCGCGATTATAACAAAAATTATAGCGTCTAGGAAATAAACTGCTTGGCTGGGGTTATTGTTCAGGATCTGAGGCTTCGCTGAGCGCCAAATATTTTGCCCTTAGCTGATTTACCTGTGGTAAATGCTGCTCTGTGCAATGCGCTTTTAACAGCAATAGCACTTTTAAAATACCATTGTAGATATCTTCCCTTGCTAACTCACCACTTAAGCGACGCGCCTTTATATACGGGGTCCAAAAGCTAACCGTCATTTTTAGCATGTGTGCAAGCTCTGTGACATCATCATCTTCAATACAGATGATACCGCCAGCACGAAGTGCTAATAAAACTTCTTTCACTTGCTCTAGCAACGCCGCTTGAAAATCAATGTAATCTTTTTTTAATACTTCATCGCGAGATAAAATATCACCCAAGTTGTCATAAAAAAATTGATAACGCCACATCAGTTCAAACAGCGAATCAAGGTAACCTGCTAGGTTTTCAAGTGCATCATCATCAGGAGACAAGGGTTTAAAATGCGTATGTAAATGTTCACTATATAAAGCAAATATATGACGGATAATGTCTTCTTTATTTTTAAAATGGTAATACAAGTTACCAGGGCTAATGCCCATATGTGCAGCAATATGGTTGGTTGTAATAGCACGCTCACCGTGGCGATTAAATAACTCGATGCTGGTGTGTATGATTTTATCCTTTGTACTCATATGCTGTTTACTCTGTTGTTGTGGTTATTGCATTCTATTGCCCTACTAAGCCAAGCAGTATAAACAAATGCGTGACAATTAAATACTACCTTGAAAAATAATAACCTCAATCGGTGCAGTACCTTAGATGGGTTTTACAATCTAATAAGATACGCGTATTTTCTAAGCTGCAGACAGGCTAAAACACTGTTAATATAGCAGGCAAATTTCTAAATCGCTGATAGTTATGAACGTTACTGCAATATACCCGGGTACATTTGACCCACTTACAAATGGCCATACTGACTTAATTCACCGAGCAGCGAAAATGTTCGACCATGTCATCGTTGCTATTGCGCACAACCCAAGTAAACAGCCGTGTTTTACGCTTGATGAGCGCGTTGAACTTGCTAATAACATCTTGGCACACCTAGATAATGTGAGTGTAATTGGTTTTTCTGGACTATTAGCAGATTTAGCTCGCGACCATAAAGCTGAAGTGCTCATTCGCGGTATTCGAGCTGTTTCTGACTTTGATTACGAGTTTCAATTAGCCAATATGAACCGTCGACTTAACCCTGATTTAGAAAGTGTATTTTTAACACCCGCCGAAAAAAATTCGTTTATCTCATCAACCTTAGTAAAAGAAGTAGCAAGACACAATGGTGATGTTAGCGAGTTTGTTGATCCTATTGTTGCTAAAGCTTTACAGGAAAAAATTCGCGGATGAAGCTAAAAAAAATACTTACCCTAGGGGCCTTTTTTATGGTCTCGACACCGACTATAGCAGGCCCTTGGGTTGAAAGTGACGATCCATTATTACGCGCCTCAATCGAGATGTTATTTAACCAAGGTGTGATTAAACAGCCTATAAATAGCTACCCTTTGATGTGGCAAGGTATTGCTCGCGATCTTAGCCTTGTAGATAGCAATCAACTTGATGAACAGTCTCAATTTGCTTATCAACATGTGAAACACGCGTTAAATATTGCCAAGCAAAAAACAGATTCAGGTGTTCGACTAAACTACAATGGCAGCACTGATACTCAACAAGGGTTTGGTAAACGCCATCAACAGCAAAGCGGTGTTAATAGCTACGGTTCAATAACGGGTAAACGTGTAAGTGCAAAAGTGAGTGTTAATTACGCAGATGATGCACTCGACGAACAGCATGTAAACTACCAAGATAGCTATTTAGCGGTGTTGGTTGGTAATTGGTCACTCAGTGCCGAGCAAGTCAGTCATTGGTGGGGACCAAGTAACGATAACGCGTTACTACTATCAAATAATGCAGCCCCCATGAAAGGTTTGCGTTTCACAAGAGCGAATACTCAATATGTAGGCCCAAGTTGGTTATCATTTATTGGTAATTGGCAACTGACTGGTATTTATGCCAAACAAAAGCCATATTTGAATACAAGCGACAAAGGTGATTATTGGGCGTTGAGGTTTGCTAGTACCCCTTTAAATGGTTTAGAAGTGGCTGTTAATACAGCTGGGTCTGACTATTTAACAACTCCAGAATTAGCTCCTATTAATCTTGAGAATAACGAGCAAACGCATCGTTTAACGGGGATTGATGTTAAATACTCAACCACTTTAATGTCGGTTCCTATTGCCATATATGGTGAATTAATGGGCCGCAACGAAAGCGGTTTGGCACCAAGTGAGCCGTTTTACACCGTTGGCTTTGAAAGCTACTTTGGTACAACTGATAGCTTGCTAAAAACGTATCTCGAATACTCGAATACTCAGCAACAATGTAATATTGCCAGTGACTGTGTGTATGGCTCAGGCAGCTATACCCAGCGCTCGCGTTTAATTGGCAGCTCAACACCAGAGCAAAGTAAATCAGCAGTGCTTGGGGCTTATTATCACACCCTCAACGGCTATGGCGGACATGCTAAACTACGCTGGATTGATAGTGAAAATATCATTAAGAGTAGCCAATTGCAGTTAGAAGTAGGCTATCAACAAGCATTACTCAGCGGTCTTTGGAAAGTAACTGGATTAATTTCAAGAGATGAATTAAACGATAACAACGAAACCAACACGGCCCTCAGAACCAGCTGGGAATACCGCTTTTAACTAATTGAGGTCAAGCTAGCCTAGCTTGACCTGTTAAGCCCTTATAGAGCCGCACCAGCCCCAAAAAGTCTTTATTAGAGAAAAGTGCAATGAGCATCATGATGTCCATGACATTGACTGTAACTGTATAAAAGCTCCAGAACCACCAATCACCCGTATAGGCATAATTGATGTCATAATACATACCTAGAAAAAGCGATGTGTTGATCAAAAGCCCAGTAAAAATATAGAGCTTTGCTGGCACCAAAGTTACCTTTCTGCCACGAGCAATTAAGCTAATAATTAAAAGTATTAGTAGATCCGAAACAGCCCAGATCATATAAGCAAAGCTCGAGTCTAGAATATTATAGCCTAGCGCTATATTTAGTAATGGATCACTCATCATATAAGAGATAAACAGTGCCAGCGACATCCACATTAGTGTTTTGTCACCATTTGGCGTAGACGACTTCTTCACCATGTTATATAAAAAAGACATCAGAAACCCCCACATAATAAATGCGGCGAGATAGACCCCAAAGTTTTCTTGGATTAATTTAAGCATTATACAAACGTCAAACTTTTTGACTTCAATTTACAAAAGGCATTATGAAACGTTAGCACCACTTTTTGAAAACTCTTTAGAAAAGAAAATAACTTTACTCTCTATAGCTTTACCTAACTTAAAAATAAACAAAAAGTCACGGTTTGTTATCAATGCAATTATCATTGTAATGTCTATAATGTTGACACCAAAAGAGTAAATACTCCAAAGTCCCCATGGAGTCCGGTTTTCGAGAAGTACAATATCTACATAAATTGAGAGCATCAAAAGGGAATTCAAAAATAATCCCAATATTGCGTAATAAAGAGCGCAAAAATAGCTGTTCTTTGCAAAGTAACCCCAAGAAAATATGACTGTTATTGTAAGTAGGTCAAAATAAAACCAGTTCATATAGCTATAAACTGAAAAATTAAAAATACCGCTTAAAAAGTACGAAACCATCATGATAAATGCCAAGATAACAAGGCGTTTATCTGGTTTATTTATGTGAGTCACTAGATTGCAAAGAAAAGCCATCAAAAACCCCCACTCAATAAAGGAGCCTATCAAGCTTCCAACAACATCACTTATGTACATATTGAAAATATTTAAGCTAAGCTTTGGGTATTTGAAGCAGAAAAAACTGCGTTTTTTAACTTGTTTAACAAGAGAAAGTCACGATCAACTATTAAAGCAATAATCATCGTAAAATCGACAATGTTAACTCCAAGCGAATAAATATCCCAGAGTATCCAATGAGTTGTATTTTTATAAACTTCAACGTCCAAGTAAACTGCAAGGAATAAAATAGTGTTTATTATCAAGCCTACAATAAGATAAATGAATGAAGGAGTCGTTCGTTTAATAACAAAGAAAGAAATAGCTAAGAATATTAGCGTAGCCAGATCGTAAAGAGCCCAATCTAGAAATGTTGTTGCAGTGTAAGTTATCCAATTAAAAAAGTAATCTCCCCCTAAATAAGAGAGCATCATAATAAAAGAACTAAAGAGCAACGTGGTTTTTCTTTTATTTTCGTCTATGCAATAGACAAAAATATTAAAAAAGAACGCCATTAAAAATCCCCATGCACTCATTGCAGACAGGGAAAAAAAACCTAGTTGCTCTATAAAAGACATTCAGTTCCTAGTACTCTTTCTTGCTAGGTGGAAGCATTGCACCACCGCCACGTTGAATCTCTGCACCACCTGATAAAGACAGTGCTTCACTTGATAAAGTTACTGTATCAGATTGCAGGGTTTTATTACTAGTAGTTTGTTCCAAAGCTGGCTTAGTTTGTTGCATTTGGCTGTATGCTTGCATTTGCAATTGGCTATTATTTGAAATTTGCATAAGATAATTCCTTTAAGTTAATTGTTGTTGCACCAAGGTTTACATGAAATATGTAACTTGTTAAGCGTTCTCATTTTTTTTGACGCTTTTTTGTGCATTAATGTGATGTTGCCACCACACTAATCTAAAAGCAATTAGCGATCCAACTTTTCGTTAACATATGATCTTTTTGATCTTCAGCTTATTATTAGACATAAAAAAACGCACAGGGGTAACCGTGCGTTTTTTCTATCCAGGGAATTTAAGCCACGCTTTTACACGGGATCACCGCTTTAGTACTTGGCTTTAAAATGAATTCCATTGCAACTTCATCGCAATTATCTTTTCGTAAGCAAAGCTCACAGTCTTTTATAACTTTTTCGGGCAAGCTGTCTTTACTACAGTGGCTAAACCCTTGCTTTGCAAAAAATTCTGGCACACGCGTAAGTACAATGATCCTGCTAAGCGCCAATTTTTTGGCTTTTACAAGTAAGTGCTCAACAAGTAGCTTACCTTGTCCCGACACCTTTGCTTGTGGCTCAACGCCTAACGAGCGGATCTCGGCAAGACCGGTATCATAGATATATAGTGATGCGCAGCCAGTAATTTTGTTATTACATTGTGTAACAGCAAACTCGTTGATTGAATGAACCATATCACTTTTAGCTCGCGGAAGGTTTTCACCTACCGCAGCTCAATATTGGATAAGCTTTGCTATCGATTCAACATCACCTAAGTTTGCATCACGAACCGTTATTTGCTGTTTTTTTTTGCCTGCTTAATTGCACTCGACACTTGCTCTAATGAAGTGCCACCAAGAGCTCGGCGGGCTTTAATACAAGCATCTATCTCTAGTACAGGATAAACATCTGACTCAAAAATACTATGCACAGACTTAAATTCTTCTAAACTTAAATCTTCTAAGTTATTCCCTTGGGCAATAGCCATTTGCACTAAGGTTCCTACAATGTGGTGACCCTCTCTAAATGGAATTCCCTTAGCAACTAAATAGTCCGCAAGCTCGGTCGCATTTGAGTGTCCACCTTTAGCTGCTGCAAGCGTTTTATCAGCTTTTACTTTGATACCTTTAATACATGCTTGCGCCATATGAATACATGCAAGCCAAGTTGGCATTGCATCAAACAAGCCTTCTTTATCTTCTTGCATGTCTTTGTTGTAGGCTAGTGGCAACGCTTTTAATGTCATCATCATGGCGCTAAACGCACCAAAAACACGGCCTGTTTTACCACGGATCAATTCTAATGCATCAGGGTTCTTTTTCTGTGGCATTAATGATGAGCCAGAGGTTACGCCATCTGAAAGCTCTATAAAGCCTGCTTCACCTGAATTATAAAAAATCAGATCTTCAGCCATACGCGATAAGTGGATCATCGAAATTGATGCACAGCTTAATAGCTCAACCACAAAGTCACGGTCAGATACAGCGTCAAGACTATTGCGTGTTGCCCCGGTAAAACCTAGCCCCTCGGCAAGAATCTGCCTGTCAATTGGGTACGCAGTGCCTGCTAATGCACCACTTCCTAATGGGCAATAATTCATACGGTTTTTGGCATCATTTAACCGGCTTTCATCACGCTCAAGCATTTCAACATAAGCCATACACCAATGGCTAAATAACACAGGTTGAGCACGCTGTAAGTGTGTGTAGCCCGGTAAAATAGTACCGAGTTCACGCTCAGCTAAGGCAACAAACTCCGCTTTTAAGTCACTAATTGCTGTTAAGATGTGCTCTGCGGTGTCACGACACCATAAGCGGAAGTCTGTAGCAACTTGGTCGTTACGACTACGACCGGTGTGCAGTTTCTTTGCTAAATCACCTACTTTGTCAATCAGAGCTGACTCAACATATGAATGAATATCTTCATGACCTGCAACTGCAACAGCTTGTGGATTAGCTTTAACTTCTTCTAACAAAGTATTCAGTGCTGCAACAAGATCGTCATACTCTTGCTGATTTAAAACATCAACTTGCTTTAAAGCACCTGCCCATGCAACTGAGCCAATAATATCTTGCTCTGCAAGCTGATAATCGAAAGGAAGTGAGTCGTTAAATTGTTTAAACGCTTCATCTGGACCCGAAGAAAAACGTCCGCCCCATAATGCCATTGAACTGTCTCCAAATTGGGCTATCGCCCCGCAAAGCGGGGCGATAATAAAATTACTTTTTCGTTAGTGCTGAGATTCTGCTAGAAAGCGAGAATAAACGAATGAAGCCTTCTGCATGTGATTGATCATAAACATCATCTTCACCAAAGGTTGCAAAATCTTCGCTGTAAAGGCTGTTTGGAGATTTCTTCTGTACCGCAGTTACTTGGCCTTTATAAAGCTTCAGTACTACTTCACCTGTTGCCAATTTAGCCAGAGACTCCGCACCCGCTAAAATTGAGTCTTTTAACGGTGTAAACCAACGACCGTCATACACTAAGTGTGAAAACTCACCGCCTAGTACTTCTTTCCATTTACGGCTTGATTTATCTAGCACTAGTTCGTCGACAGCTTGTAATGCAGCCATAATCACAGTGCCTCCTGGCGTTTCATAACAACCACGCGACTTCATGCCTACTAAACGGTTTTCTACGATATCAACACGACCAACACCATGTGGCGCAGCAATGTTATTTAATTTAACTAAGCAGTCATACGGTTTTAGTGATTCACCATTCACAGCAACCACTTCGCCTTCAACAACATTTAATGTCACATATTCAGCTTCATTAGGAGCTTGTTCAGGAGAGTTAGTCCAAGTCCATACTTGATCACTTGGTTGGCACCATGGATCTTCAAGCTCACCACCTTCGTGTGAAATATGCCATGCGTTTGCATCACGGCTATAAATTTTGGTCGCAGAGGCAGAGCACGGAATATTACGCTCTGCAAGGTAATCAAGTAATGATTCACGGCTTGATAAGTCCCACTCACGCCACGGTGCAATCACCTTTAGGTCTGGTGCAAGGGCTGCGAAACATGATTCAAAACGCACTTGGTCGTTACCTTTACCCGTACAACCATGCGAAAGCGCATCGGCACCTACTTTACGAGCAATTTCAACTTGTGCTTTAGCAATAATCGGACGAGCCATAGACGTACCTAGTAAGTACGTACCTTCGTAAATAGCGCCAGTTTTTAATGTTGGGTAAATATAATCACTTACCATTTCATCTTTTAAATCAACTATATGACACTCAGACGCACCTGAAGCAATCGCTTTTGCTTCAACGCCTTCTAGTTCTTCAGCGCCTTGACCTACATCAGCAACAAAGGCAATTACTTCACAGCCATAGTTTTCTTTTAACCAAGGCACGATTGCCGATGTATCTAGACCACCAGAATAGGCTAATACGACTTTTTTAATTGAACTCATTGGTGTTCCTTAAACAAAATTTGGATTTAGTAATGTCACAAGAAGAGCGTTCTGCGCATGCATACGGTTCTCTGCTTGTTGAATAATTTTTGATGCCGGGCCATCCATTACCTCAGAGGTAATTTCAAACTCTCGATGAGCCGGCTGACAGTGCAGCACAGTTTGTGCGCCAGTCTTCTCAAGCAATGCCTGATTTAGCTGATACGGCATATACTTAGCTTTAACTTGCTCAAGCGGTGTTTTATCACCCATCGAAACCCACGTATCAGCATAGACTGCATTTGCACCAACTGCCGCTTCAATTCGGTCACTGACCATTACAGAGGCGCCATTCATCGCTGCAATTTGCTCAGCTTGCTTAAGAATTTGCGAATCAGGTGAGCTGCCTTTAGGGCAAACTGCCACAAAATCAGTGCCTAAAGTGGCTGCTAATAGCATCAGTGAGTGAGTTACATTATTCCCCTCACCTAAGTAAGCTAGCTTAAGTTTACTAACATCGCCATGTACTTCTTGAAGAGTCAAGAAATCAGCCAAAGCTTGGCATGGGTGATATAAGTCGCACAAGCTATTAACAACAGGTACGCTTGAAAACTCACCCAAAGTGGTAAGTGTTTTGTGTTCGAATACACGAGCAACAATACCATCTGCCCACGTTGAGATATTAAGTGCAAAGTCTTTAACTGATTCACGTGCGCCCATGGCACCATTTTGTGAATCAAGATAGACCGCATGACCACCTAGCTTATTAATACCAATATCAAATGATAAACGGGTACGTAAACTAGGTTTTTCAAATAAAGTAACCACTGATTTACCTGCAAGCGCTTGGCTAAAATCTGCAGGATTTGCTTTAATTTTTTGCGCTAAGTTAAAAAGTTTAAGTGCGCCTTTTTGGTCTAACTCTAGACCCGATAAAAAATGATTTAACATGAAATACCTATGGTGTAATTTTCGTTCCTACGTGCTCGCCTTGTAATAAAGCGACTAAGTTTTCTGGCTTTAGCCAGCTTGAGATATACACACCACGTCGTAAATGTTGGGCAGCAAGAAGGCTGGTCTTTACTTTGACCTCCATCCCGCCCTGAATAACTCCTTCAAGGATAAGTGTATCGATTTGCTGCGTATTTAATTGATGTAATGGCTGCTTATTTGCGTCAAGTACAGCTTCTACATCAGTCATAAAAATAAGCTCTGCATTGAGCTCTTTCGCTATGGCTGCAGCTGCTTCATCGGCATTTACGTTATACCACTGACCGTCCTCTCCAAAGCCTATTGAACTAACAAGGGGTAAGCGACCTTGTTCTAATAAGCTCGGTAACACGCTATGACAGCTTCCACTACATTGACCAACTTGGCCTAATACTTTGAGTTTTTCTGAAACTACAACGCCCGCTTCATAAAGGCTCAAACCAACAGGCTTATGGCCCGCACCGATAGCTTGACTCATCAATTGTTTATTGGCACAACCTGCAAGCGCCCCGACAATATAAGGCATTTGTTCATTAGGACTGATGCGTAATCCTTGGTGCTTTGCTGTTACAAAACCCGCTTCTTTTAACCATGCATCTACAAGCGCTCCACCGCCATGCACAATCACAAAATTAGCGTGTTCTTGCGATGCTAGAACATCGAACAATGCTTTTGCTGCATCGGCAGTGTTTAATACTGCACCACCAATTTTAATAACCCATGTTTTCATCATAGTGCTCCGCTAAGGCCTGTATGATGAGGTTCACCCATCGCTAAATTAATACATTGCAACGCTTGGCCTGCAGCACCTTTTAATAGGTTATCAATCGCAGACATTACAATTAATTGCTGACCTTTTTGTTGCCATGCAATATCTACATAAGGTTGTTTTGCAACACCTTTTATACTTGGGATCTTATTACCTAATAAGCGGATCAATGGCTCATCGGCTAAAACTTGATATGCCTCTTTAACCTGTTCAGGGGTAACATCTGGCTTTAGCTGCACATAAATGGTTTCTAGGATGCCGCGTGGAAAATTACCTAAATGCGGGGTGAATAACACTGGATGTCCAAGATGCTGCTCAATCTCCGGCGTGTGTCTGTGATTAAATAAACCATAAGGGGCAAGTGATACTTCGCAAAAATGCGTATTAACACTGGCTTTTCTACCAGCGCCTGTCACACCTGACACAGCATTAACAATAACAGGCTGCTCAGCCAGTAAGTTTGCTTGTTTAAGGGGCTTTAATGCATTAAGCGCTGCTGTCGGATAACAACCCGCTACAGCAACAAGGTTTGCTTTACTGATCGCATCACTATTCCATTCAGCTAAACCATATGCAGCTTGTGCTAAAAGCTCTGGGTGTTCATGTGCGAAACCGTAATAAGTTTGGTAATCCTCATTCCCAGCTAAACGGAAGCCACCTGAAAGGTCGAATACTTTTTTACCCATAGCTAAAAATTGTGGCGCAAGGTCAACACTTACTTTGTGATCAGTACACAAGCACACATAATCAGCATTATTTTCAATATCTTTGTAAGCAGCTGTTGTTAGTGCTTGTAAAGGATACTCTAACAGCCCTAAATGCTCAGGATATAAATCACTTAATAATTTACCTTTATCTAAACTGCCCTCTGAGACATAACATGCTTGTAGGGTTAATTTAGGGTGCTTGGCAACTAAACTTGCTAGCTCTGCGCCGCTATAACCACTTGCGCCAATAATCACTACATTCATTGCTTACTTTTACCTATTAAATCTATTTATCGATACGCCTAAAACTTCTCGCTGAAAAGCGAATAAAAACACTGTCTAAAGTAATGAAATCAGGTTATCGTCGTTTTGTGTTCATAGTACAGTTACACTAATATTTATGCTCAAAAAGTGAATTGATATTCATCATAAATACTTTTATATTGTTATGCAATTAGATTGAATAATTATTTTTGGATTTTTTATGTCTTTACCGTCTTTTTTATCTATGTACCAGCAATTGATTGCAGCGCCTTCAATCAGTGCAATTGAAGATTCACTATGTATGAGCAATAAAGAGGTGATCTCCTTGCTTGCCTCTTGGTGTGAAAGCCTCGGTTTTACTTGCGAAATAACAGAACTGGAGCAAGGTAAAGGCCGTTATAATTTATTGGCAAAACGCGGTGAAGGTGACGGTGGATTAATGTTGGCAGGTCATACCGATACAGTGCCATTTGATGATAGCCGCTGGAATTATGATCCCTTCAAACTCAGCGAGCATAACAATAAATTTTATGGCTTAGGCAGTATTGATATGAAAGGCTTTTTTGCCTTTGTTTTACAAGCGATTAGTGAGCTTGATGCAACAAAGCAAACAGAGCCTTTATTAATCTTAGCAACCGCCGATGAAGAAACCACAATGGCGGGTGCGCAACAAATTTGCCGCCACCCTAACTTGAAACCAGCGCGCTGTATTATTGGTGAACCAACCGATATGACTCCTGTTTTCACTCATAAAGGACATATGAGTACAGCCATTCGGGTAATTGGTCGCTCAGGCCATAGCTCTGATCCTGAACGTGGTTTAAACGCCATCGAAGTGATGCATAAAATGATTACAAAATTGTTAATCATTAAAGAAGAATTAAAGAATAAATATTCAGTTGATCACTTTGAAATTCCGTACCCTACTTTGAACCTTGGCCATATTCATGGTGGCGATAACGCCAACCGTATTTGTGGCTGCTGTGAAATGCACATCGATATGCGACCACTGCCCGGTTTGAGCGTGCAAGAACTGCAGGCGATTTTGCTAAGTGCTGCTGAAGAAATAAATATCCAATACCCAAATGCAGTGAGTGTTATCGACATGCATGAACCTATCCCTGCATTTAGTGGCAGCACAGATACTGCGCTTGTAAAACTAGCTGAAAAAATCTCAGGACAACCTGCTGTTGCTGTAAATTACTGCACTGAAGCTCCCTTTATTCAACAACTAGGTTGCGAAACGATTGTGATGGGGCCAGGCTCAATTAATCAAGCCCACCAGCCTGATGAGTTTTTAGCGATGGAAAAAATAAAACCGTCACAAGAGATAATTAGCAAGATGATTAAAGCAAGCTGCTTTAGTGAATATACCCAAACCACCTCAAGATGCGAGTTTCAGTTGGAATAAAAAGCGATTTAGGCAAGGCATTGATTGCAAATAATAGTGGTTCTATTGTTAAAATCAATAACGCAGTATAAATCGCTTTTAAACCAACCCTCTGGGCGTTTCACAGGCACTTACTCTCATCGTTGTTACTTCTTAAAAGGGACTACCATTCTTGCAAAGTAACGCCTTGATATTAAGCACCTGTGAAACGCTGAATTCTGCATCTTGAGGTGGCTTGGGTATAATAAAAAGGGAGCATAACGCTCCCTTTTTTAATCCATGTACTTACTTAAGTACTTTTTAAATACCGGATCGGTTTTCGCCAGCTCTTTTTGCTCCGCCAAAATATCTTTAAGGATGGCTTTAGAAGTGAGCGGATTTGCTAATACAACTCGAAATACCACAGTTGGTTGATGGTCATATTTTGCAGGTGTCAAACGAGTACGCGATACAAAAGAACGACCGGCTTCACGCTGACGCTTTTGCATACTTGCAGTAAAGCGATTTAATGACGCATAGATGTCGAGCTTGGTCTCTTCGTCGGCGTCTTTTATTTTGGCCTGAATTTCTTTAGGCACATAGCGGTACGTTAATAAACAAAGCTCAGGCTCAGAAATAAGCTCAAAGTCTTCATCCTCTTTAATCATCTGCGCAAAGGTACGCGCCTTTACTATGCCGCGGTCAATCAACATTTCATAGCCTTTACGGCCAATAACACGTAAGCAAGCATGCACTAACATCGCCATACCTGGGCGACTTCCCTCAAGTGTATGACTGCCTAAATCTTTCGAGCCTTTACGAAGAATATACTCGGCATGATGTTCAATCGCATCTGTAGCAGCAGGGTCTTTAAATAACACTAAGCCTGCCCCCATAGGCACATACATTTGCTTATGCGCATCGATAGTGATCGAATCAGCACGCTCTATACCGCTTAGTAGGTGGCGATAATTCGTTGACAGTAAAGTGGCTCCCCCCCATGCAGCATCGACATGAAAATGACAGCCTAGTTCAGCACTTAAATCAGCCATTTCATTGAGTGGGTCTATACTGCCGGTTTCTGTAGTGCCAGCAACCCCTACTAATGCCATCACTTTAATACCTGACGCTTCGAGTTCATAAGCCTTCTTACGCATGGCATTAACGTCAACTTTATTATTCTTATCAGTTTCAATGGCAATAATGTTATCGCGACCAATACCTAATAAGTCGACCGTTTTCCCCAAAGAGTAATGACCCCGCTCAGAAACAAGCACAGCCAACCCTTTATAGCCGTAGTGCAACATACCGGCGATTAAACCTTGTGCTGCAATTCCCTTGTAATCACCATCGGCTTTTAATAGCCGATTGCGGGCAATCCATAATGCGGTGATATTGGCTACTGTGCCACCTGAACAAAACGCCCCAAGAGAGGTTTTAGCGCTATGCATCCACTTGCTGTAAAAAGCATCGTCTTCACTATAGGCTAGATGGTGCATCATGCCTAACACTTGTCTTTCAAGGGGTGTAAACGCTTTTGATGTTTCAATTTTAACTAGGTTCTGGTTCAAGCCCACCATCAGTTTTGATAATGGCAAAACGAAGTGCGGCAATGCCGAGGTCATATGACCAATGAAGCTTGGTGCAGCAGTATGAACAGAATGCGCAACTAACTGCTCCATAATGTCTTGTGCATAGTCAGAGACGAAAGTTGGCTCTTCAGGGATAGTGGCCGACTGAAAATCTTTTTCAATCTCGTGCAAGGGCTTCTCAATCGCCGCTATGTTCTCATTTAAGAACCCAGCAAGATTGCTTGAAATTTCTGATTCGATTTTACTCAAGGTTGAGTCAGGTGCCTCTGGCACCGTAAATATACGAATCAAGCTTTCTTTTGAGGCGACGGCACAACGCTTTTGATCCATCCTAATACCCATTCTAAGCAGCTAAAAATGAATTAGATGTTGAAACATCACCGTTTTCACTTTTGCGGCACTGTTGCTACGAAATTGGCTAACTTTACTGGAATATCACGAAAATGTCTCGTCTAAAGCAAAAAAGCCACGTCTTCGATGACAAAAAAGTGATCTAAAAATGACATTTGCGGTAATTTTATACTATCGATTAAGTCTTTTTTCAGTATAATCAAGTAATAACAGCTAAGGGAGCACTTATGCCCAAAGGAATGCAAAAAACCAGCTGGCTACTTTATGGCTTTGCCGCTTTTTTTGTTAGCTTATTTGGTTACATTTACTATACCTATGAAACCACTCGCAATGAAATAATCACGCATGTTGATAACAAATTATTTAATGCTGCTGTGAGTGTAAAACATATCTTAGGTGATGATTACCATGATCGAGTTAATGCTGGTTTAGCTATCTCTCCTGCTGTATACAAAGAAAAAAGTCGCGCACTCTCTGAGTATGCAAAACAAATGCAACTTGCCTATGTCTATGCCATGGTTAAGCGTGATGATACCGTCTACTTCAGTGCTTCAAGCTATACTCAAAAAGATCAAAATACAGGCAAAGTTACCGAGTTTTTTGACATCTACTCTGAAGCAACAGAATTAAATAAAGAAGCCTTTAATTCAACAGAACCTGTTTATGAAATTTCACAAGATCAATGGGGCTACTTTAAAAGCATTTTCGTAACCTTTGTCGATAACAACGGCCAGACCTACATCACCGGTGCAGACATAACACTTAGCGATTTTAATCAGCAATTGCAATACAGTGTTACTCGCGCAGCAATTACAGCCTGTTTCTTTTTCTTTATAGCAGTATTAATTGCAGGCCTCTATTTTTTACAACTCAAACGTTCACTATCAACAGATGCTCGCACAGGCTTTGCCAATCATGTAGCGCTAGAGTATTACTTAAAAAAGACAACAAAATATCGCATGGAGCTCGCGGTTATCGTCATTAATGAATTAGACGATATCAGTAGCTTTTACGGTACCGAAGTCAGCGATAAAGTTATGGCAAGTTTACTTGGCTACTTCCAAGCACGTTTGCCGAATGACTGCTTTGCCTATCGCCTTGCCACGAATAAGATAGCTTTGTTGCAAACGCGCAGCTCTGACAAAGAATTAGAAGAAATAATTAACACCTTCAACAATGCTATCCCGGTGTTAAAAGAACCGTTCATTTACGTTAGCTTGTATGCAGGCATTGCATCTGGCAACAAGCTTATGCTTATCGAAAATGCCCACATAGCCTTACAGCAAGCAAAGTTTAATAATCAGCGAGTTGTTCGCTATGAAAATGTTTTTAAACAAGTCGAAGAGCGCTTTAGAAATAATGTAACGCTTGCCAAAGAGGTGAAAGAAGCATTTGATAACAATCGCATTGTGCCTTACTTTCAAGCTATTTATGATACCAACACTGAGCAGATTGAGCACTACCAATGCCTAGCGAGATTAGCCAGTGCCCAAGGCCGTATTCATAGTCCTGACTACTTTATGACGGTGCTCAAACGCTCACGTATGGATGGGCTGTTAAGACGTACCATGTTTACCCGTTGTGTTGAGCATTTTAGAAAAACCAACCTAAGCTGGAGCATTAACATCACCGCGCAAGATATTCTTGATCCAAGCTTAAGTGAGTTTTTCGAACAGCAACTAAGACGCTACCCACAGCCTCATAACATTATTTTTCAATTTCATGAAAGCGATGCTATTGCTTATTTTAGTGAGGTAAAAACCTTTATTAGCCTTTTAAAAAATAAAGGAGCGCAGGTGTTTATTAATGAGTTTGGCTCAGGCTTTTCAAACTTACCGCATATTCTAAAATTAGAGATCGATGGTTTAAAACTCGATAAAAACCTTGTGAGTCAAATTCACAGTAATAATGATAACTTTTTGTTTATTGAGAATTTAGTAAAGTACGCTAATCAGCTAAACCTGCAAGTTATCGCTGAGCAAGTCGATAACGAACAAATTGCTGACGCGCTGTCTCGTGCGGGGATTAATTTAATGCAGGGGAGCCACTTTTCATCGCCAGCTCCCTACATTCATTAAAGGTTGATCACTAAACGGTGGCTTTGCTGACCGCTAGCCCAGTATTTACGTTCAAATGGCGTGATTGCTATATCGCTCTCATATAATTGAACATCACAAGGATGTCCTGCAAGCTCGAGCGAGCGGGCAAATTCCTTCACGTAAATATCCCAATTGCTTCTGAGCTCTAAACGACCGCCTAATTTAATGATAAACGGAAAAATAGCAGCGCCATGCCAGCGCCTTTGCAAGTGCTTTGCTTTCGGCCATGGATTTGGGTATAGCAAATAATGATGCGTCGGTTGCCAATTAGCAGCTACCGCTAAACGCCAAAAGTCGTTTAAGTCTGCCTGCACTAAAATATACTGGCCCGCATCGGTTTGCTTGTACTCTATCTCATGCTTCTCTAAGCGATGAGATGACTTATCGATACCAATCACCAACGCATCAGGGTGACGCTTAGCTAAGTTAGCCGTACTTTCACCTACACCACAACACGAATCAAGGATTATAGGCCCTTTAAACGCTTGAACCTTTTCATTTACCTCATCAAAAGCCGCTTGCGTATGCTGTGCAATCGGCTTTTTAAAATCCGCACTTAAGTGCTTTAAAACTATTTCGTCTAACTTTTCATGTAAGCCAGGCTGATTCGATACAATACTTCTCGAATTTGCATCCGTCATTAGTGTCTAAGCCCCACACCACGTTTAATAAGCGTTAACGCTAAAGTAAATAAACCCACAATAAACAAACCAAGTACCCCAAAAGCTACCGATAAGTCGACATCAGACACACCTAAGAAACCATATCTAAATGCATTCACCATATAAATAATTGGGTTTACTTGCGATACGCCTTGCCAAAATTCTGGCAACAAGCTGATAGAGTAAAACACTCCGCCTAAATAAGTCAGTGGAGTAAGAATGAAGGTTGGAATAATACTAATATCATCAAAGCTATTTGCATAAATTGCGTTAATAAGGCCACCTAAAGCAAATACCGCTGAGGTTAAAATAACCGTCGCCATGATCACAAAAATATTATGAATTTGGATATCAACAAACAGCAATGATACACAGGTAACGATTAAGCCAACTAGCATACCGCGGGTCATACCACCGCCCATGTAGCCAAGTACGATAATGTAATTTGGCACTGGTGCAACTAATAGCTCTTCAATACTCTTTTGGAACTTGGTCGAATAAAAGCTTGAAGCTACATTCGAGTAAGAGTTAGTGATCACCGACATCATAATCAGACCCGGTACAATAAACTCCATGTAAGTAAAGCCACCCATATCACCGATACGCGAACCAATCAGGTTACCAAAAATAACAAAATAAAGGCTCATCGTGATTGCTGGCGGAACTAAGGTTTGCACCCAAATACGTAAAAAGCGAATACACTCTTTGATCCAAATACTTTTTAGCGCTACTCCATATTTAAACATTATTCGCCTCGCCCTTGTTCTAATAAGCCTACAAAAAGTTCTTCTAAACGATTTGCTTTATTTCGCATACTCAGCACGGTGTTACCTTGTTCGGTCAACGCGCTAAATACTTGGTTTAAGCCCTGTGACTTCGCCACTTCAACTTCTAAAGTGTGGTCATCAGTTAGTGTATATTTGTAACCTTCAATGCTAATTGGTTGAACTGGCTGCTTTAAATCAAGTACAAAGGTCTCTTTATCAAGCTTGGCAAGTAGCGCTTTGATAGTGGTGTTTTCCACAATCACGCCACTGTCGATAATCGCGATGTTTTTACATAACAGCTCAGCTTCTTCTAGGTAGTGAGTAGTCAAGATGATGGTCACACCTTGCTTATTAATCTCGCGAAGAAAGTCCCACATAGAGCGGCGTAGCTCAATATCAACACCGGCTGTTGGCTCATCTAAAATAAGTAATTTAGGTTCATGCATCAGTGCACGAGCAATCATTAAACGGCGCTTCATACCACCTGACAGCGTACGCGCTTGCTTATCTTTTTTCTCAAATAAACCCAGTTGCTTTAGATACTTTTCAGCACGCTCATGCGCCAGCTTTCTTGGTACACCATAATAGCCCGCTTGGTTAACCAAAATTTGGTTCAGTGTTTCAAATTGGCTAAAATTAAACTCTTGCGGCACTAAACCTAGTTCAGACTTAGCGGCTTCCAAATCTGTATCAATATCATGCCCAAACACCTGGACACGGCCAGCGCTTTTGTTCACTAACGATGAGATAACACCAATGGTAGTTGATTTACCGGCACCGTTCGGACCAAGTAAAGCAAAGAAATCGCCCTGTTGAACTTGTAAGTCGATGCCCTTTACGGCTTCAACACCATTTTTATAAACCTTTTTTAGGCCTTCAATATTTAATGCGATCGTTTTTTCGCTCACTGTTTGCCCTCTCCATAACCCCAACGCTTGGTCAGAGTATGTTCAATGTTTAAATGATCTAAAATTCGCGCCACCATAAAATCAACCAAGTCTGAAATCTGCTCTGGCTGATGATAAAAACCCGGTGCCGCAGGCATAATTGTTACGCCTAGCCTTGCTAGTTTCAGCATGTTTTCAAGATGAATTTCGCTAAATGGCGTTTCACGCGGGACTAAAATCAACTGCCCCCGTTCTTTAATAACCACGTCAGCGGCGCGTTCAAGTAAGTTATCTGACGCACCTACCGCAATTGCAGACACTGAACCTGCACTACACGGACAAACCACCATTTTTTTCGGTGCAGCAGAGCCCGACGCAACAGGACTAAACCAGTTGTCTTTACCAAACACCTTTAGTTGCTCAGGCGCAGCATTAAAAAGCGTGCTTAACTGTTCTGTCGCTTTATCTTCGTTACCTGATAGCTTGATATTCGATTCTGTATCAAAAACCACTCGAGCAGCACTTGAGATGAGTACATACACCTGAAACTGCTGCTGAAGTAACACTTCTAATAACCGTAAACCGTATGGCGCACCAGAGGCACCGCTAAAAGCTAAGGTTATTTTATCTTTAAATTGCATATTTTGACGCTCCATATACCGATTAGTTGTGTTCAAGAGCGGTAATTAAGCGCTGATGAATCCCCTCAAAGCCACCATTACTCATAATTAAAACATGCTGCTTAGGCGCTTTACCTGCAACCACGTGTTTAATAATTTCTTCAGTGCTAGAGCTACAATGCATACCTGCCGCAGCGGCGTATTCTTTGAGTGACCAGCTTAAATTGTCTGGTTCAAATAAATACACCTCATCGGCAGCTTCAAGTGAGTCAATCAAGGTTTGCTGATGCACGCCCATTTTCATGGTATTTGAACGAGGCTCTAAAATGGCAATAATCTTCTCATCGCCCACTTTTGCACGAAGCCCTGCCAAAGTTGTTTTAATTGCCGTTGGGTGATGGGCAAAATCGTCATACACCTTAATCGAGTTAATATCGGCTTTAAGCTCCATACGGCGCTTAGGAGAAATAAACTCAGCCAAGCCCGCAATACTGACTGGTACGGCAATCCCGACATGGCGCGCTGCTGCAATAGCCATGATAGCATTTTTCACATTATGCTCGCCCATCGCTTGCCAACTAACAACGCCTTGAACTTCTCCCTCAAGTAGCACTTCAAATTCGCTACCATCAGCTTTCAGTAAACGGTAATCCCAATCACCTGCCAGCGTTTCGCTTTCGCTCCAAAGACCACGCTCAATCACATCTTGTAAGGCTTCATCTTGGCTTGGCCAAATAACCTTACCGCTACAGGGTAATGTACGCATCAAGTGATGAAATTGTTTCTTTATTGCGTTTAAATCTTCAAAAATATCAGCGTGATCAAATTCAAGGTTATTAAGAATTAAGGTACGTGGTAAGTAATGAACAAATTTACTACGTTTATCAAAAAATGCCGTGTCGTACTCATCGGCTTCGATAACAAAAAATGGCGTTTCACCAACCCGTGCTGACACGCCAAAATTTTGTACTATCCCACCAATTAAAAAGCCAGGCTTCATTCCTGCATACTCTAATAACCAGGCTAACATGCTCGCTGTTGTTGTTTTGCCGTGTGTACCAGCGACAGCTAACACCCACGAATTTTGCAACAGATTATGCTTTAACCATTCAGGACCTGAAGTATAAGGTAAGCCTTTATCAAGCACATATTCAACACAAGGGTTGCCCCGGCTCATAGCGTTACCAATTACTACCATATCTGGCGCAGGCTCTAGTTGAGCAACGTCATAACCTTGGGTGAGCGTAATACCTAGCTCTTCTAATTGCGTGCTCATCGGTGGGTACACATTTTGATCAGAGCCTGTCACTGTATGACCTAACGATTTAGCGATTGCGGCAATACCACCCATAAAGGTGCCACAAATTCCAAGAATATGAATATGCATCTACTGTCCTGAGCAAAATGAATGAGAGATAAACTAAGGCGTTATAATGCCAAATATAAGCTTTACTTACCATGACTAGCGGTCAATAGAGTATTGCCAAATAGCCATCATAAAAAACACCTCAAATTTGAGGTGTTTTTCGAATTAAGTTGAATGGTTATTTACAGCATTAAGAATGCAAACAAACCAACACCAAGTAACAAGCGGTAGATAACAAATGGCATCATACCCATGCGCTCAATAACTTTTAAGAAAAAGAAAATACACGCATAAGCTGATACAAATGATAAGCCTGCGCCGAGTAAAATCGCATGCCAATCAATCGACTCGCCCGCTGTTGCAAGCTGATACACATAATAGGAACCCGCTGCTGCAATGACCGGAATTGACATTAAAAATGAAAAACGCGCAGCACTTTGCTTGTTAAGGCCCAGCATTAAACCTACGGTGATGGTAATACCTGAACGCGATGTCCCAGGGAATACCATAGCCAGCACTTGTGAAAAGCCTAACAATAGCGCACTGAAAAAATTGATTTGGTAAATGTTCTTAACTTGCTTTGCTTTTACATCGGCATACCAAAGTAACAAACCAAACACGATGGTAGAGGTGGCAATAACCCACGCATTTCGCGAGTAACTTTCAACGAAATCTTTAAACAAATAACCAATTAATAATGCAGGAATGGTTGCGACAATAATCCACCAGCCTAAGCGGCTGTCATCGGTGGCACCTTGAGAGCCAAACGATTTAAACCACGCGCCTAGAATGTCTACCACTTCTTTACGGAAATACAATACCACGGCACCTAAAGTACCGACATGAACGGCCACATCAAATGCTAAACCTTGATCGTGCCAACCTAAAACTTGCGAAGGTAAAATTAAATGTGCTGAGCTCGAAATAGGTAAAAACTCAGTCAATCCTTGAATTAAGGCTAAAACAATTATCTCAATAATACTCATGGGTAAGAAAACTCCACCTTCCATAGTTTTTGTTGCGGATTATTATAATTATCCCATAGCTCTGCTAGCGTGCATTTTGCTACAGGGTGAAAAAAATCAGGGGCTATTTCAGCTAAAGGCTGAAGAACAAATGCATTTTTGGTAATTTCATCGCGAGGTAACTGTGCAGGCGAATCACAAATTACGTCATCATAAAATAAAAGATCTAGGTCAAGCGTTCGTGGACTAAACTTTTTGTCATCACGGGTACGGCCATTTTCAAGCTCAATTTCTTTCAATAACTTACACAGTTCAGGTAATGGCATATCGGTTTGCGCCCCTAATACTGAGTTATAAAAGTTACTGCCTGCAAAACCGACCGCTTCACTCTCAAAAACTGATGAGTGAATAAAATCAGGAAAATGTACTTTTAGAGCATCAAGCGCCTGGCGAATATAATGCTCTTTATTAACGTTAGAGCCTAAACTAATAAAAATTTGCGCCATGTTAATATGCCTTGCGACGGGTGATTTCGACTCCCACCGTTTTGGCTTGTGGCACTGCTGCAGGTTTACTCACGCGAATGGTCACTTGCTCAGTTGCAAACTCAGTTAAGATAATGGCCGCTAATTGTTCAACTAAGGTTTCAAGCAGCTCTACTGGTTTTGCTGTTGTATGAGCGATAACCCGCTCGCTGACTTTTGCATAATCAAGTGCAAGGTTAATATCATCAGTCGCAGCTGCCGCAGAAATATCACATAGCATTTCAATATCAAAATACAGGCTTTGTTTACTTTCTTTTTCAAAATCATACACACCGATAATGGTGTCTACATGCAATTGTGATATATATACCTTGTCCATTGATACTCCAAGTGACATAAATATTAAAACACCTCTCATACTAAACGCTTATTGATTTGAATAATCCGCGCTATAAGTTGTCATACTGTTTTAATATATAAAAATTACCCCTACAATAACGGGTAGATGCGATGCATTATTGCTCACATGTTCTACTCAAAAATAGTGGCAGATGGTTTTGCCGCCAATGATAGCCCAAAAGTGCAGATTTAAAAATAAGGAAGCGCGTGTTAACAGCCCTAATGTTAGTTTTAGCCTATTTACTGGGATCGGTCTCATCCGCAATCCTTGTCTCTCGGCTGTTTAAACTACCGGACCCACGCAGTCACGGATCGAACAACCCAGGTGCAACGAATGTCTACCGCTTAGGTGGAAAAGTCCCTGCTGTACTTGTTCTTGTCTTTGATATTTTAAAAGGAACCATTCCGGTTTGGGGTGCTTACTTCTTAAAAATAGAGCCACTTATGCTCGGCTTGATTGGTGTAGCAGCCTGTTTAGGCCATATGTACCCGCTGTTTTTCAGTTTTAAAGGTGGTAAGGCTGTCGCGACCGCTTTTGGCACGTTATTACCCATTGGTTTATCGTTAGGTGGGATGTTAATTGCAACTTGGATCTTAATTATTGCTATCACGCGCTACTCATCTCTTGCAGCGTTAGTCACGGTTTCGTTAGCACCTCTTTATACTTGGTGGATAAAACCTTTGTATACGTTGCCTGTGACCTTTTTAACCGTGTTGATAATTTTCCGTCATAGAGCAAATATCACTCGCTTACTCGCCGGTGAAGAGCCAAAAGTAGGGGCTAAGAAAAAAGCCCCTGAACATGAAGAAGGTTGATGTTAAATAGCCTCTAACGAGTCTATTGGCCAGCGCGGCTTTGTTTTCATATCAAGGCTAGCAAACTGCCCTGCTTTTAAGCGCTGCATACCAGCGTAAGCGATCATCGCACCGTTATCTGTACAAAACTCCGTGCGCGGGTAGTACACACGCCCTTTCATACCTTGCATTACTCGCTCAAGTTGCGCACGCAATTGCACGTTTGCACTCACGCCCCCAGCAATCACTAAGCGCTTGATACCGGTTTGCTTTAATGCACGTTTACACTTGATAATTAAGGTATCAATAACCGCTGTTTGGAATGCATGAGCAATATCCGCTTTAGTTTGTTCATCATCATCGCTATCACGAATAGCGAGTGACGCAGCCGTTTTTAAACCACTGAAACTAAAATCTAAGCCGGGTTTGTCTGTCATCGGACGCGGGAATACAAAGCGCTCAGGTGTACCTTGCTCAGCAAGTTTTGCCAAACGCGGGCCTCCTGGGTAATCAAGCCCAAGTAATTTCGCCGTTTTATCGAATGCCTCACCTGCGGCGTCATCAACTGACTCACCTAATACTTCGTATTCACCAATACCAGATACTTTAACCATCATGGTGTGGCCGCCAGATACTAATAACGCGATAAACGGAAATTCAGGTTTGTCTTCTTCAAGCATTGGCGCAAGAAGATGCCCTTCCATATGATGAACCGCTACCGCTGGTATATTCCAACCATAGGCTAAAGAACGACCAATAGAAGTACCCACAAGGAGTGCGCCAACCAATCCAGGGCCCGCAGTATAAGCAATGCCATCTAAATCTTCTGGGCCACAGCCCGCTTGTGCAAAGGCGGCATCAATTAAAGGTAAGGTTTTACGCACGTGGTCACGTGACGCAAGCTCAGGCACAACACCGCCGTAGTCAGCATGCACTTTTACTTGGCTATACAGTTGATGTGCTAATAAGCCTTGTTCATCATCGTAAATGGCAATACCTGTTTCATCACATGATGATTCAATACCTAAAATTCGCATCAATTACTCCGCCAAGAAAAAATAAACGCGTATTTTACAGTGAAAATACGCATTACTGAATATTAAATTGCAATACCAATGTTGGTTTGACCGTCTGATACCGCAAGCTGTTTGAGTTCTTTTACGTTTTCAGAGCTAATTCGGCCCATTTGCTCTACAAAATCAATTAACTCAGCCAGTACTTCAATTTCATATTGCATTAATGGGTGTTCACGAACTGCTTTATTGTCAGCTACTTCACCATCAACGGTAAGTTGATATTCAATGTAACGTGCCACCGATGCCTGTGAAATTTTACTAATGTTCAAAAACTCTTGGTCATCTTTTGCCATTAAGCCGTGTAACATGCCCAGTAAAGCTGTTGCTGTATCAATAGCAGGGTAAGTGCCAAACATATCAAAATCAGTTAGTTCAGGCACATTAGGCTCTATTTTTTCGATTTGTTTTTCGAGGCTAATTTTACTTTTTGGCAGTAAAATCTTCTCCCAACAAACATTCAAAGCACTACGAAAAACCGCAGCATCACCAAACCCTGTGGCTTCACAGAATAAACTGTAATTAGGCAGCATGCGTTCTAACAAAGCACCACCTAATACTGCTTTTTGTAAATAGTTTAATTCTCTAATGCGTTGAAAATTATTCGCTTTCGTCATTTTTAACAGTCCCGCAAGACCAACAAAGTTCAAATGTTGATCCGTTAAGCTCTTGACACTTTGGGCACACCCAATCAGGAGCCGATTGTTTTACTTGCTGATAGTTTAACAATATTTCTTGCGCCTGGCGCTCTTTTAATGCGTAAACAAGCATATCAACTCCCGTCTGTTCAAAGGGTATCTCTCCCAATGCCCCTTGTAAGAGCTCACCTTGTAACTGACACTCAATACCTTTACTGTTTAACAGCCCTTTAATAATATTCGCTTCAAGACTGTTTTCAGCCTGAAATACTCGTACCCATTTGAACGGTTCAGAGCTAGCGGTTTGATTTAATTTCTTATTTTGCAAATTACTTCTCTTTTACTTTTCTAAATATAAAACCTAAACTACAAAAGCTTTGCCGCAATGCTTATTTCAAGGTAACTACATGACATTAACGACACCAGGACTACTATTTCCTGCGATTTCTTTACTTTTACTCGCTTACACCAATCGTTTTTTGGTGCTCGCCCAACTTATTCGTGAACTGAATGCGCGCGAAGGGGAAAGTATTCGCCCTCTTGTTGTCGCACAAATTACCAACTTAAGAAAGCGCATTAAGTTAATAAGAGTGATGCAAGTATACGGCGTTGCCTCATTTTTAATGTGCACCTTATCAATGTTCGCTTTATTTATAGAATTTAATACCACAGGCATCATCTTATTTGGGATTAGCCTAGCTTGCTTAGCGATGTCACTTTTAACCTCTTTGTATGAGATCCACATTTCATGCGATGCCATCGAAATCGAATTAAAAAATATCGAAAAAAAACCAGTAGCTGATAAGGCAGAGTAAATTTCTGCCTCTATACTTATTGTTACGAGATGCAACAATAAGTGGTGTGTTTGTGGAAGATTTTTTATTTTCTGATGAGCAGCTAGAAGAAAATAACGTTCCTATTGATGAATCAGAATGTTGGCATGTTCTTGTTGTTGACGATGAAGAAGATATTCACCAAGTTACGAAATTAGTGCTAGCTGGCTTCACTTTCGAAAATAAAGGTCTGCGCTTTTATGACGCCTATTCAGCAGCCGAAGCAAAAGAGTTATTAAAGCAAAATATTCCTTTTTCAGTCGCGCTTGTCGATGTTGTCATGGAAACAAACCATGCAGGTCTTGAGCTTATTCAATACATTCGCGATGAAATAGAAAACCATGATATTCGCTTAATTCTGCGTACAGGTCAGCCTGGAGAGGCACCTGAAGAGTCGATTATCCGTGATTATGATATAAACGATTACAAGAATAAAACCGAACTAACGGCTATAAAAATTAAGACGCTTCTTTATTCTGCACTCAGAGGGCATCGCGATATACAAATTATTGATCGCCATAAAAGTGGCCTAGAGCAAATTATTAATGCGTCTGCGAATTTCTTAAAATGCGATAGTGTTAACGAATTTGCATCCACTATTTTAAGTCACGTCACGAATGTAATGGGAATTAATGACGCACAAATCTATTGCGCTGCAGCAGTTAATTTTCAGTCCTCACCGGCGAAAGATTTTCAACTATTAGCCGCGTCGGGAGTTGGGCCAACGCCGAATCAAAATACTATTCCAGATGAGGTGAAAAGTTTATTTATTGACGCCCATGAGCGTAAATCATCATTAAAAACGAGCACCGACTATATTGGTTACTTTCCGACAAAAGCAGGTCTTGAGACCATGTTATATGTTCATAAAGGAAGTAAACTGCAAACAACCGATCATCAACTATTAGAGTTTTACGCGAATAATATTGCCCTAGCCTACGACAACCTTAAGCTTAGAGAAATGGTTAAAGAATCACAAAAAGAGTTGTCTTACATTTTAGGTGAAGCCGTTGAAAAACGCTCTAAAGAAACAGGCTCCCATGTTAAGCGCGTTGCTTTATATAGTGAATTACTTGCAAAACTATCACAACTCAGTCCATTTCAATGTGAAATTATCAAGCTCGCTTCACCACTACATGACATTGGTAAAATTAGTATTCCTGATAGCATTTTAAATAAGCCAGGTAAATTAACTGATGAAGAATGGAAAATAATGCAAACTCATGCAGAAGTGGGTTACGAAATTTTAAAAAATTCAAGTAACGAAATTCTGACTTGCGGCGCTTTGATTTCATATCAGCATCACGAAAAATGGGATGGTTCAGGTTATCCGCAAGGTTTAATTGGCAATGAAATCAACATTGTTGGTCGCATAACCGCCCTTGCCGATGTGTTTGATGCGCTATGTAGCGACCGTTGCTACAAGCTTGCTTGGCCCTTAGATGAAGCACTGTCATTGATAAAAGAGCAACGTTCGAAACATTTTGATCCAAATCTTGTTGACTTGTTACTTGAAAATTTACCACTTTTCCTTGAGATTAAAGATCGTTACCCTGACTAGATGTAACTTTTCTGTAAAACGAACTTCCCAAAACAGGTACTATAATTTACTATGCCACTGTAGATTATAATTATATTGCCTGGATGTAGGGCTTACTTATAACAAGGGACTATATAAAGTGAGATTTGAACAACTTGAACAGTTTGTAGCATTAGGCGTATTAAGGCATTTTCGCCAAGCTGCTGAAAAAACACAAATAAGCACTTCAGCGTTAACCCGGAGTATTCAAACTCTTGAAGACGAAATTGGTTATGAGCTGGTAACTCGCTCAACCCGCTCCGTTAAGTTAACCAAAGAAGGTGAAATTTTCTTAGAATATGCGCAACAAACCCTCGACAATCTAGAAGAAACAAAACAACATCTTTTCGAATCACTAAATGGCTGCGCAAGCGAAAAGCTTGTTATTGGTTACACTAATAAAGCCAGTGCTGTCGTTCCTGTATCTTGCGGGCAATTTTTAGCGCAGTATCCACATGTAAAAATCGAGATGCAACTACAAGAGCAAAGCGAGCTAATGCGTAAGCTACAGCTTGGTGAAATTGATATTAGTGTTTGTTCGCAAGCAATGAATAGTATAGGAAGCGATATCCATTTACCTGACCAACTGATTTTATTTGTTGCTAAAGATCATCCATTAGCGAATAAGAGTGATATCAGCAAACGCGATTTTGCCGACTACCCTATGTACAGCTGCTTTTCACAATCGAAACAAGTACAACAGATGCTAAACGACGCCATTGATTCATTCGATAAGTCAGCCAGTGTTAAAGTAGGTAGTATTGAACAAGTTATGGAAGGACTAAAACGATCGAACCATATTGCAATAGCTAGCATTGAACACGCAAACAATGTTGCTTCTGATCCTGCCTTACAGCTTTTAAAAACCAACAAAGGTGTTGCTCAAGAGCAGCTTGTTATACAAACAAACCAAAAAATCAACGACAACTCTCATGTAAGTCACTTGCTTGATCTTATTGAAAAAATGGCCTTAGCAAGCCAGCACTAGTCGTCTCTTATATCTGCTAGCCTGAATTAAACAGGCTAGCTCTCCCGTCTTTTACTGATCACTTATTTATTGCATAAAAAGCGTGCATCGCATTATTTTTCAGATACACTTACGCACCTTTTTTTTATTGTGTATATAAATGAACGCTCAGCTGATTTCTGACACTTATTTAGATGCAATTGAACAAGCTGGTTATGCTATTGTTGAAAACGCGATTGATGAAACATTAATCAATGATTTAATCGCCGACTGCTATCGTATAAATCCGCATTTTCACACAGCGGGTATTGGTCGTTTAAACGACCAACAAATTGATAAAAATGTCCGTAAAGATAAGACCTTTTGGTTTGATAGTTCAAGCCAAGCACAAATTACTTATCTGGCGACCATGGAAGCAATAAAAACGCAGTTAAATCGTAGTTTTTATTTAGGGTTATTTGACTACGAATGCCATTATGCAAAGTATCAACAAGGTGACTTTTATAAAAAGCACTATGATGCCTTCAAAGGCCGTTCGAACCGTATTTTCACAACAGTTTGTTACTTAAATACGCCAGAATCTGGCGGTGAGTTGGTGATTTACAAGCCGAAAAGTAAAGATATCGAGATTGTCGTAAAACCTCAAGCTGGCATGCTGGTAATGTTTGAAAGCGAACGCTTTATGCATGAGGTATTACCCGCAAATGATGTTCGCTACTCTATTGCGGGTTGGTTCAGAAAAAATGCCTCGATCAGCGGCATTATCGACCCACCTAGATAATTAAAATGGCAGTGGCAAGGATGCTGCTAAACCGATAAAAATCACTAACCCCACATAGTGATTATTCAAAAATGCTTTGAAGCAAGGATCTCGCTCTCGTTTATGAATAAGCATTTGTTGATAAAGTAAAAACCCAACCGCTGCCACTAAACCCAACCAATAAGGCAAACCAAGATGGTTACTCATGCCGATGAAAACAAGAATCGCGATAAATAAGGCATTGAGTAAAAAGATGATGTGTCTGTCATAGCTGGCAAACAAGATTGCCGTTGACTTAACCCCTATTTTTAAATCGTCATCTCTATCAACCATGGCATACATGGTGTCATAAGCCACAGTCCAAACAAGATTAGCGGTAAATAGTAGCCAGGCTTCTAATGGTACTGAACCAATTGATGCCATATAGGCCATCGGAATTGCCCAACTAAATGCAGCACCAAGCACTACTTGCGGTAATTGGGTATAACGCTTCATAAATGGGTAACAAAACGCCAGTGCTAAAGCACCAAATGAAAGCAAAATAGTTGACCAGCTAAGTAACATAACCAATCCGAATGCCACTGCAATAAGTAACACAAACAAACTCATTGCCTCTGCACTAGAAACCAGTCCTGCAGCCAGAGGGCGCTGAGCAGTTCGCTTTACTGAACCATCGATTTTACGATCGGCAAAGTCATTGATCACACAACCTGCACTTCGCATCACAAAGACACCTAAGCTAAACACTACAAAATTTAACAAACTAGGCGTGCCTTGATTAGCAAGCCATAAAGCCCAATATGTTGGCCACAATAGCAACAAAGTACCGATTGGCTTATCCGTTCGCATCAGTTGTTTGTAATAAGGAATGTTTGCGCGATGTAATGCAGCTAATTTCATAAGTAGATATATGCCTCAGGTAAGAACACTTCAGCCACAAGAAAGTGAGCATTTGATAATGCGAACACGCTGCGTCGGCCCCACAATGAATTTGACGGTAAGCCAAGGTGAGCTGTTAACGCTTGAATAGTATGCTGCTGAGAAAATTCAGCCACCTCGATTTCTGTTCGCTGCAAGCTGGGGTCTTGAAAAATAACATCGCCAAGCGGCCTCGTCCCCATATTTAACAACTGCTGTTTCTTTAAAGTATCGTCTGCTGGTAGCCAACTCTGCGCATAAACCATAGGTTTACCATCGCACAATAATAGCACCTCGCGGTTTAATGCCTGACTTAAAGAGGTATTTAGTAGCGCTTGTTGCTCGGCAGTTAAATCAAAAGGCGCTTCGTTTAGTACCTCAACTGAAAAAGCCTGACAGTGACTTTTGAGCTTAGCTGTTAATGAACCGGCTTCAAGCAGCCAACCTTGCTGTTGTTGCGTCAAATCTGGAAATGCTGAAGCAGGCTGCCAATTTGCAGCTAATGAAACTGGGAATGTGATCACAACGACTCATTATTTTTAAAAACCGTGCAAATGATATCACTGCTGCACGTTTGGCAAAAGTCATGATTTAATCTCAAGCACGGTTAAAAATCACAGAACAGCCTGTATCTCAAGCGAATTTGGGTATAGACTAAAACCATTGAAAGGGTGGAATATTTTTAATTATGAAAACATCAGTGTTATCAATTTACTTAGTCAGTATGCTACTAATTGGCGCAATGACCAGTCTGTCTGCACAGGCTGAGTCAAAAGTTGGCTACTTTGGTTTTGAGCCTGATATCATCACCAACTACATAGGCCAAGGTAATAAGAAGCTAGGCTACGTGCGCATTACCGTTGACCTTATGCTAAATGATACAGCCGATATCAGCGTTGTTGAACATCACACCCCTCTACTGCGTGATGCGATTGTTGAAATACTCTCAAAAGAGCCTGAAGAAAACATTAAATCGCTTACTGGTCGAGAAGAAATCAGAAAACGCTGTACTGCAAAATTAAAGTCACTACTTAAACAAGAAACTGGCCAAGAAATTGTCAGAGAAGTGTTATTTACTAAGTATTTGTACCATTAATAGTTTGTTTAATAAAAAAGGCGGTTTAACCGCCTTTTTTATTTACGTGTAAGCAGCTTATCAGACACCGCATATGCCATACCAGCCAGCAAACCTGCTAAGTGAGCCCAATTCGCCATACTCACTGGCAACATATCTACAAAGCCTAGAATAAGCCAAACCAACATAAAACCAACAATACTATTGCTGACTAAAGGTGGTTCGTTAGGGCGCATTGCACTATAAATCCAGCAAAACCCAAGCAAACCATACACAACGCCGCTTAAGCCACCAAAGTTAGGCCCGACAAGTAAAAACTGCGCCCAATTACTAATAAACGCCGTAACTAAAAATAACCCTACTAAGGTTAATTTACCGCTGCGCTTTTCAATATCGTTACCCAGCGTCATCCACCAGATCAAATTAAAAATAAGATGTATAGAGCTAAAATGCACAATGGCAGGAGTAAGCCAAGTAATTGGCTTGGCAGGGTTAAATTGGAGCATGCCATAAATAGTTTCAAAGCCGCCCATCAGAAAAGCAACAAAGATGACTATAGATACTAAGGTTACGGTACGATTAAGCCAACTTAAAGCCTTAAATCGCGCTTTTAAATCAAGTGATTGGCCTTGATATGATAACGGCGATTGTGTACTTCCTACCTGCCATGAAGCTTGTAAGTACTTTTCATCGTTGGGATTTTCAGCAAACTCTTGCCATAAAGGTTGAGCTTGATGAAAATGCTCTGGAGCAACACAAATAATCACAGTTTGTCCATCTTGCGAGCGCAGCTCACCTTGTAATCCTTTACTTTTAATGTAGTCAATAAAGCCTTGTGCGGCGCGCGGATTATTTATGCTGCCCAGTTCAATCATCGTTCTATATGCTCCGGAAGTTGCGTTTGCCACGCAGTAAAGCCACCATCCATGCTGTAAACATCTTCAAAGCCTTGTTCAACTAAATAGCTCGCAGCACCTTGAGAACTAACTCCATGATAACAAACAATGACGATTGGCTGATCAAACTCTTTGTTCATCATAAACTCGCTGATATTTGCATTCGATAAATGCTCAGCGCCTGGAATATGTCCGCTTTGAAATGAATTCGGATCGCGAATATCGGCAATCACGACATCGTCTTTTTCTAACAGCGAAAAGGTTTCGCTAACTGAAATATGTTTATACGACATAATACTCTCTAAACTAAAAAGGCGGCCTAAAGCCGCCTTAATTTTGAGGCTTTTAGACCTTCATTTAATCCCAATTCAGGATAACTTTACCAGACTGGCCTGAAATCATTGTATCAAAGCCTTTTTGGAAGTCATCTACCGAAAATTGATGCGTGATAATTGGGTTAAGATCAAGACCAGACTGAATTAGACTCGCCATCTTATACCAAGTTTCAAACATTTCGCGACCATAAATACCTTTAATGATAAGGCCTTTAAAAATAACTTGGTTCCAATCAACCGCCATATCTGAAGGTGGAATACCTAGCATAGCGATTTTTCCGCCGTGGTTCATGTTATTTAGCATGCTATTAAATGCAACGGGTACGCCTGACATTTCAAGACCAATATCAAAGCCTTCTGTCATGCCAAGCTCTTTCATTACATCTTCAAGCTTTTCATTTGCTACATTTACTGCACGAGTCGCACCCATTTTACGTGCTAAATCTAGGCGGTATTCGTTTACGTCTGTGATAACTACATGACGCGCACCAACATGTTTAGCAACCGCAGCTGCCATGATACCAATTGGGCCTGCACCTGTAATTAATACATCTTCACCCACTAAATCGAACGACAATGCGGTGTGAACTGCATTACCAAATGGGTCAAAAATTGAGGCTAATTCATCTGAGATATTATCTGGAATTTTAAATGCATTAAAAGCAGGGATCACAAGGTATTCTGCAAATGCGCCTTCACGATTAACACCAACACCAGTTGTATTACGACATAAATGCACACGACCAGCACGGCAGTTACGGCAATGACCACAAGTAATATGGCCTTCGCCAGATACACGGTCACCTACTTGGAAACCACGTACTTCCTGACCCATATCAATTACTTCACCAACATACTCGTGGCCAACAACCATAGGAGTTGGAATTGTATTTTGTGCCCACTCATCCCATTTATAAATATGGACATCTGTTCCACAAATTGCTGTTTTGCGGATTTTAATAAGCAGATCGTTATGGCCAACTTCAGGCTTTGGCGCATCAGTCATCCAGATCCCTGGTTCTGCTTTTAATTTAGATAATGCTTTCATGATTTACACTCAATTAAACAAAACCGAAGCAAAAGCTTCGGTTTAGGAAATAAAATTAGATAACACCCATTTCTTTACCAATACGGGTAAAGGCAGCAATAGCGGTATCTAATTGCTCTTTTGTATGCGCCGCAGAGATCTGCGTACGGATACGTGCTTGGCCTTTAGGTACAACAGGGAATGAGAAACCTGTTACATAAATACCTTCGGCAAGTAATTTGTCTGCCATCATAGAAGCGACTTTTGCATCGCCTAACATAACTGGGATAATTGCATGGTCTTTACCTGCACAGGTAAATCCTGCCGCTTCCATTTGTTCACGGAAATATTTTGCGTTATCCCAAAGTTTTGCGCGTAACTCACCGCCATTGCTTAGCATCTCAAGTACTTTAATCGATGCAGTAACAATTGATGGCGCAAGTGAGTTTGAGAAAAGATAAGGACGAGAACGCTGACGTAACCACTCTACAATTTCTTTTTTACCAGATGTGTAACCGCCTGATGCGCCACCAAGTGCTTTACCAAGTGTACCTGTGATGATATCAACACGGTCTAGAACACCACAGTACTCCGGCGTACCTTTACCATTTTCACCGACAAAACCAACAGCGTGAGAGTCATCAACCATAACTAAGGCATCGTATTTGTCAGCAAGGTCACAAACCGCTTTAAGATTACAAATCACACCGTCCATTGAGAAAACGCCGTCAGTTGCGATTAGTTTTGTTTTAGCACCCGCTTCATCAGCAGCAATAAGTTGCTTTTCAAGGTCGCTCATGTCGTTATTAGCGTAACGGAAGCGCTTTGCTTTACAAAGGCGAACACCATCAATAATTGAGGCGTGGTTTAGCGCATCAGAGATAATTGCATCATCTGGGCCGAGAATTGTTTCGAATAAACCAGCGTTTGCATCAAAACAAGATGAGTAAAGAATCGTATCTTCGGTTTCTAAAAACTCAGAAATCTTTTGCTCTAATGTTTTATGAATATCTTGAGTACCACAAATAAAACGCACAGAAGCAACACCAAAACCATGGTCATCTAAACCTTGTTGCGCGGCTTTGATCAGCTCAGGGCTATTGGCTAAACCTAAATAGTTGTTCGCACAAAAATTGATTACCTTATCACCTGAGGCAACTTCAATTTGAGCTTGCTGCTGCGATGTAATAACACGTTCACTTTTGTATAAACCTTCAGCTTTTACTTCGTCGATTTGCTGTTGCAGCTGATTAAAAAACGCAGATGCTCTCATCTGTAATCTCCAAATATTCTTGTATCTAACCAGAAATGATTAGCATGACTGTAAAATTTGCGCCTATTGTAAAAGCTTAGACGAACAATTGCACTGTTTGCAGTTCGTCGCAAACCTTGAGGCTAAAGAAATAAAACTGGTCTTACCTGCTAAGACTGTAAAATTAAAGCAGGTAAATCAGCTAAAGACTCACATACGTAATCAGCATGTTGTTCTGTTGATTCAGCATAACTTTGCCCTGAACGAACCAGCACACGGGTCGCGATTTGCACTCTTTCTGCTGCAATTAAGTCGCCCAGCTTATCGCCGACCATAATACTTTGTGAGGGAGTAATACTATGCTCTTCAATGGCTTGTAACAGCATGCCTGGAGCAGGCTTACGACAATGACAATCCTGTAAATAGGCAGGCTCTGCTTTAGTCGGATGATGCGGGCAAAAGTACACATCAAGAATTGGCACGTCATGACGCATAAACTCAGCTTTCATCCAGTCTGTAAGGTTTAAAAAGTCTTGTTCTGAATAGTAGCCACGCCCAATACCTGACTGATTAGTCACAATGACAATTTCATAACCTGCATCAATAAACTTTTTGCACGCATCAAACACACCGGGTAAAAACTCAAACTCATCCGGTTTATATACATAACCGTGATCAGCATTAACCACACCATCGCGGTCTAAAAACAGTACTTTACTCATGACAATTGCTCTTTATCTACAACACGGTTAAACATAGCTATAACCTCATCAATGCTTATTTGCGTCATTAAATCAGCTCCTTTAACGCGTGTTCCCCAAGGTAGCTCTTGAGCTGTTTTGCCTGTTTGTTCACGTAAGTTTTGGTGGTACACCTCAACCACGTAATCTAGATACAAGTATGGACCTGTACGTTTCGGGTTTGAATGGGCATACAAACCTATTACAGGTATACCAACAGTTACAGCCATGTGTGCAGGTCCCGTATCAGGAGCTAAAACTAAAGAAGCGCGCTTTAATACACACAACAACTCTTTAAGCTTAGTTTTACCTACTAAGTTAAGCACAGGCGCATTCGTTTGCGAAATTATTTGTTCAGACAACTCTATTTCTAAAGGTGTTGGTCCTCCTGTGATAACCACCGAAAAACCTTGCTGATAAGCATGCTCTGCAAGTGCCGCATAACGCTCGGGCAACCAATTACGCTCTTTTTTACTTGCCGCAGGTGAGATAACAAAAATACGCCCAGCTAAACGTTCTTCACCCAATAAGGCATCAGCAGCTTGTTGATGTTCATCTGTGATTGGCATTTGCCAGTGAGGCGCATAGTCAGGTACACCAATTGCTTGAGCAAAGCCCTTAAAGCCCTCAAGGACATGTGCCTCAGATTGCGGGGCAATACGCTTATTAATGAATAAACTATGTAACTCTTTTGAACGAGCCCAATCAAACCCTACTTTGACTTTTGCCGGAATACAACGAGCTGCTAAATTTGCTCTTAGTGCTACTTGCATGTGTAAGAGCACATCAAATTTACGACCTTTGAAAGTATCTTTTAGTTGCTGATAGGCCTGTTTACCCTGTTTTTTATCAAATACAACAAATTCAACGCCCGGTAAATCAGCCAACAACATAGCCTCAACTTTACCTATCACCCAGGTAATTTTTGCCTTCGGATGTGCCTTTTGAATTGCTTGCACTGCGGATACGGCGTGACATACATCACCAATAGCCGAAAGCCTTAAAATACAAATATCTGAATAGGAGGTTGATTGAGTCACGTGCGCCCTTAGCTACAGCAAATAATATGCGATCTTAAATTAACTTGATGCTAATGCAAGCACTTATGCGAAAAGCTAAAAATACGGTAAGATAGCGCTAATTCTATTTAATCTTGAAGTTGTTATGTTCGAAACTCAGCATCTACAAAACACCACCCTTTTGTGTCACCCTGACTACAAAGATGAGCTCACGCAACAGTGGTTCGATGCCAGCTACTGGCAACAACAAGAAAAAATAGTTGGCGCAAAAAAAGGCCGCGCAACAGCGTGGTTTTTTAAACATCAACAGCTCACAGGTGTTCTGCGCCACTATTGGCGAGGAGGACTCGTTGGTAAGCTACTCAGCGATCAGTACCTATATTTTGGCTTAAAACAAACCCGAGTTTATAAAGAATTTACACTAATGATGCGTCTGCGTGAGCTTGGCCTGAATGTGCCCACACCGATTGGGGCCAAAATTAAAACCAGCGGCTTTATCTATCGGGGCGATATCATCACCGAGGCAGTGACAGGCGCAAAAAGTGTGTTAGATATTTTAATCACTCGCCCACTAAGTCACTCTGAACTCAAAGCGATTGCAGCCACCCTCAGCGATTTTCACAATCACGGGGTATACCACGCAGATTTAAACATCAATAACATCTTGTTCGATGATACAGGTAAGGTGTTTATCATCGACTTTGACCGCGGTGAAATCAAAAAGCCGCACCCTAGCTGGCAAACAGAGAATATTAAACGCCTTGCTCGTTCATTTGCAAAAGAGCAAGGACGTAACGAACAGATGCATTGGCGACAAAGTGATTGGCAGTCACTAATATGTGACTACCAAGCTTTGCTTAAGACTTAATCTTGCTAATTACGTTAGATGTTGAGCAACCATTAAGAAACTCAAGCACTTCGACTTTACCGCCATGGCGTAATACATGATCAGCTCCGGCAATTTGGTCAACAGTGTAATCGCCGCCTTTTACTAGTACATCGGGGCTAATTTGCTCAATGAGCTTAGCTGGCGTGTCATTCTCTTCAACGCTACCAAATGGAATAACCCAGTCAACAGACGCCAGCGCACTTAAAACCATGGCACGTTCATCGAGCGGATTAATTGGTCTTTGTGGGCCTTTTAAGCGAGTGATAGACTCGTCATTATTTAAGCCAACAACAAGCCTGTCACCACGAGCTTTTGCCTGTGCAAGGTAGCGCACGTGACCTGCATGAAGAATATCAAAACAGCCATTAGTGAAAACAATTTTTTCACCATTTTGTTTGGCAAACTCAATATGCTGAAGTACATCTTCAAACGGTGTTTGATAATGCTCGCCAGTTTGCTGTAAATATTGACCAAGCTTACGGCTGAGTTCTTCAGGCGAAACAGTGGCAGCTCCAAGCTTGCTTACAGCAATACCTGCTGCAAGGTTGGCAATTTCAACCGCATCTTTTGCTGCCATACCAGCGCCTAGCATCACTGCTAATGTCGCAATTACAGTATCGCCGGCACCGGTTACATCGCTTACTTCAAGCTGTTGGGCTGCAAAATCATGTTTTTCTGTCTGACTAATTAACGACATACCATGCTCTGAGCGCGTTAATAGCATCGCAGCTATGCCCGCTTCACTAATTAATTTACGAGCACTGTCAGTCAAGTTTTGCTCAGAGTCCGTCAAACCACCAGCAAGCTTAAACTCATTTAGGTTAGGCGTAATATAGTCAGCACCACGGTATAAGCTTAAGTCTGATGATTTAGGGTCAATAAGCACTGTTTTGCCTGCTTTCTTTGCAACCTGAACCATTTGTTGAATTAAGCTCAGTGAGCCTTTGTTGTAATCAGAGAACAACACAAAGTCATAATCATCCAATACTAGCTCTAGGCGATTAAGTAATAATTGACTGTGCTGCTCAGTGAAGGTTTCTTCAAGGTCTAAACGAACAACTTGCTGATGACGACTAATAACACGCATTTTAGAAATTGTCGGTAAGTCACACACACTTACAAGTTGCGAATCAATTTTTTCTGAACTTAAGATGGTTTCAAGAATTTGCCCGCTTTCATCTTCACCGACTAAACCTAATAGGCCAACTTTACCGTCTAAACGAGCAATATTTTTTGCGACGTTTGCTGCACCACCGGCTTTGTCTTCAAATTTACTCACTTTCACAACCGGGACTGGTGCTTCAGGTGAAATTCGCCCAGAGTCGCCATGCCAGTATCTATCTAGCATGACATCACCAACAACTAAAATACGTGCCTTTGAAAGGTTTTTTAGTAACGCTAAATCCATTACTTTTGCTCCGCTACAACCATATCGATGGCTTCACATAGCCAATGCCCGATGAACATGTGGGCTTCTTGAATACGTGCGGTTTCATCATTTTTAATAATAATAGGTAACTTAGCGATGTCTTTTACTTTGCCACCATCTCGGCCTGTTAATGCTACGGTAAAAGCGCCGATTTCATTAGCAGCAGCAAGCGCTAAATTAATATTAGGGCTAGTACCCGAGGTGGTTAAGCCAATAACCAAATCATCGGGCTTACACAGGGCCTGAACTTGGCGCTCAAATACAGTATCAAAGTGATAGTCATTGCTGTGCGCTGTTAAAATTGAGGTATCAGTAGTCAGTGCGATTGAAGCAAGTGGACCGCGCTCTAATTTATAACGCACCACAAACTCAGCAGCTAAGTGCTGTGCATCTGCCGCACTTCCGCCGTTACCAAACCAAATGACTTTGCCACCCGCTTGTAAAGCACTGTGACATGCTTCAAGTAATTGCATCACTTCTGGGTGGTAGGTCTCCATCGTTTCAAACAACATTTGATGGCGATTTAAACTTTCGAGGTAGCTTGCCGCTACAGAATCAAGATTAGACATATAAATTCCTTAAAAAGTATTAACGGCTTACTTACCAAAAATAGGCAACAGATAACCACGTATAGTTATCGCCAAATACATCTTCGCCATAGGTAAGAGTTGTCTCTAATGTATGCTCGTTTAATTGGCGTGTATTGCTTAATTGCAGTTCAACGGCACGCTCATAGTCTCCGGTCGTTTGACCCCACTCATTTAGGTAATTACTTTCGTTTTCTATCAGTGTGAGCTTACTGCGCCAAAGTGAACGGTAGTTTTCACTATAAGTTAACTCCATGCTGTGCACTTGCGTCGGTGGCGCATCTGCATAAACCCTCGCAACACCATTGGCATGTAACTCAGTATAACGTTGATCAGCCGCATAATGACCCGTTACAAAACCACCCACTGTATTACCATATACTGGATAAATCTCATTGACGTACCACAGGCTGTGCATGTTGGTATATTCATACCTAAGCGACATTGTATTACTCAGTTTTGGCAAGAAGAAGCCAAAATTGCTAACAGTATTACCAAATTGGTAGTTTTTGTGGTCTTTTGTGTCTTCACCACCATATTCAAAGTAAAGTTCAACTGGCATTCCCCAATTAAAATTCACCGTACTGGTAATTGTTACGTATTGGTCACCTAACTCATTATCTTTACTACCAGTGAGCCCTGAGTTGTCATTACCCGCAGGATCAAAAAATGCATCGACCACATCACCAACATCGACTTTGCGGGGGCCCCCACCAAACTGCATCATACGATTAAGGCCCAGCTTCCAACCATCAAGCGGCTCAATACTAAAATGCGTCCCAGCGAGCTTTGGTGTGCCGCTATGGAGCTCATTTTGATAAAGAATACCATTATCGACATGCTCAAGCTCAGAATAATAAAGCTCAAAATCAAAATTCCACCAATTGTGGGCTGGTTTTACCATACCCAATGAAATCGAAGGTGCTGTTTTAGCATTGGTAGAAATAATCTGCGCAGAATGTTTAAACGGCGAGAACCAGTGTTCTTTATAACCAAGATTTAACTGTAAATCTTCGCCAGCAAAACTTATAAACGAATTATAATTTACAAATTTATTAGCTTTGGCTCGGTAATCTACACCCACTTGTACCAAGGTATAATCATTAGCACGCCAAATACCTTCAAAAAAACCTTGCCCCCATTCATCCGAGCTTAGGCCTCTTTGATTCGCTATTTTCTTTGCATTATCCGTATCAACTTGTAGTTTTACACCGACACGAGTCACTGCATCATCACTTTGATATGGCTTTATTTTTGAACGAATAGCAGCAGCTAACCCAGGCTCTTCCTTTTCAAGTACAAGAAGTGCTTTCTCGACTTCTGCTAAACGATATGGTTTAGCCATAGGAGTGCCAATTGTTAGTGCAAACAAAGTATCTAATTGATGATCAAGCTGTGCGTCCATGCCAACAGGTAAATAAGCGGTGGGTGTTGCATATAAAGGCATAGCGCAACTTAAGAGAGCACCTACTACCGAGGCTTTTATCATTTTAAATTTCATAACTGCTTCGTTTATTTAATAAGTAATCGAAATACTACCAAATTACCTGAAACTAAACACTTAAAACTCTCATAGATAACCCTTTTTAACATTTTATATTTAGATAGCGTATGTTCCACGCTATCATAGGGTTTTATTCATATAGGCTAACCAATGGCGCGTATTATATATTCTTTACTCCTATACATTTTGAGTCCGCTGATTGTTTTTTACTTATATGTTTTGCGAGGTAAGAAAAACCAAGGCTACCGAATGCATTTTGCTGAACGCTTTGGCTATACAGATTTATCGCGCCACGATATTGTTTTTCATTGTGCCTCTGTAGGTGAAGTGCTAGCGGCAACCCCGCTTATTAAGGCAGTTCAATCCAAACACCCTGCGCTTACGATTTTAGTAACCTGCAATACCCCAACTGGCCGCGAGCAAATAAAAAACAACTTTAACGATACTGTTAGCTGCTGTTATTTACCGATTGATTTTTTCTTCGCTACACAGCGTTTTTTAAAGCGTATCAAGCCAAAGGTACTGTGTATTTTAGAAACAGAGCTGTGGCCTAACCTTATGGCTCAAAGCAACAACTACGGCACAAAAGTACTTGTTTTAAATGCCCGGCTTTCAGCTAAATCACAGCAAGGCTATCAAAAGGTGATGCCATTAACTAAGCTGATCATGCAATCAATTAGCGACCTTGCTAGTCATAATCAAGATGATGCCAAACGTTTTATTGAACTAGGTTTAAAACCTGAAAAGGCTCGCGTGTTTGGCTCAATTAAATTTGATATCACGCCGACAGATGAGCAATTAAATAAAGTCGCAGCACTTAAAAATCAGTATAACAACGAGCGCTTTATCTGGGTTGCAGGTTCCACTCACCCTGTTGAACATGAGCTTATTGTAAGTGCTCATAAAAAGCTGTTAAAAGCCTTGCCCAACGCTCTTTTGATTATTGCTCCGCGTCACCCCGAGCAATTTGATAAAGTCGCGGAGATATTAAAAAACTCAGATATGAGCTTTAGCCGTCGCAGTGCAGATAACTATAACAACCAGCAAGTTGTGCTAGCGGATACGTTAGGCGAGCTACAATGCTTATATGGAGTGGCAAACATCAGCTATATTGGCGGTAGTTTAATAGAGCGAGGCGGCCATAATCCGTTAGAGTCAGCAGCGTTTTCGGTTGGCGTATTAGCAGGCCCTCATACCTATAACTTTGACCATATATACCCTGAGCTTATTAGTGCTCAAGGAGCTAAAATTGTCACTGATGAAAACCAACTTGCTGATACGCTTATCGCTTTGAGTAATGATGCAGAAAAGACCATAAAGCTTGGTCAACAAGCTGCAAAATGCGTGGCTAATAATCAAGGTGCTATCAGTAAAACGGTTAATTTAATTGAGCTTTACTTAGAAAAGTAAAATAGAGACATAGAATAGAGAAATAACGTGACTTCAAAGCAAGTGATGAATCGCCCAGAAAAGCAAATGCGCGAATGGGTATCAAGTGTAATCGTGAAATACAATTTCTGCCCGTTTGCCCGCAAAGAAGTTGAAAGCAATTGCATTCATTATCAAATCAGCCAGTCTATTACACTTGATGATGCGGTAATGGATATGCTTGAGCAGTGTAGCGAGTTAGACCAACAAGCACAGCGTGAAACAACCCTGTTGATGTTTGAGCAAGGCTTTAAGGATTTTGAAGAGTTTTTAGATTTAGTCGATTTAGCTAATGCACTTTTAGCTGCGCAAGGTTATGAGGGTAAGTATCAAATAGCTAACTTTCATCCTGACTATGTGTTTGCCGATAGCGATGACAGCGATGCTGCAAACTATACTAACCGCGCACCTTATCCAACACTACATTTGATCCGTGAAGCCAGTATGAGCGAAGCGTTAGATAACTACAATGAACCTGAGTCTATCCCAGAGCACAACATTAAACTTGCAAGACGTAAAGGCATCGACTTTTGGCAGCAGCTATTACAAAGCTGCATCGATAAACGCTGACGCCTGTCGGCGTTATAAAGATAAAAAGCCAGCAATGCTGGCTTTTCTAATTTAACTTAGTGAGTTATTTTTTTACCCACTCACCGTTCACTTCAATGTAGTGACCCGGCTTAGTTTTCTCGATAGTTTTAGCAGCTGCAAGTGCTTCTACCTGCGCTAACGAAAGGTTATTCTTTTTCGCTAGCTTTAAGTACTGCTCTTTGCGCTTTGCATTAATTTCATCAACGACTGCTTTTGCTTCACTATTATTAACCACTAAACCTAAATAGCCTGAACTATCTTCACCCACTAATCCTTGGCTTTTTGCGTCATCAAGGCTAATAGCCCACGCAGAAAAAGAGAAACAAACAGCACTGATCAAGGTGATCACATTTAGTTTTTTAAGTTGTAATTTACGCATGTGTGCTCCTTAGAATAATTCGCTGTCATCACTGAATAAGGTATCAAGTTCTTTATCCACTTTTACGCGGATCTCATGGTCAACTTTTACATTTAAGTTGATTGTAATCGGCTCTTTTGCTGCCACCTCAACACGGTGAGTACAGGCACTCAGCATGCCTACTGCCGTCAGCATTACTAACCACTTAGCCATCATTGCTTCCTTTTTTTGCATACTCTTTCTCAACTTTTTGAGTAATTTCATCACTTAAACGCAGCGCTCTAAGTAAAGTAAATACATTCTCTTCATGGTTATAATTAAAGTTCACTGCTTGCTGCTGCGCTTCATTATAACCTTCTAAATTAACACCTAAATGTAACCAACCATCTGGTTTGAGGTTAACACTGCTGCGTAGTTTTTTAATATCTAAATTCTCGAGTAAACTCAGCGTTGTACTCAGCTCCTGTTGCTGCGCTTTTACAGCTTCAAAACCCGCATTATTAGTGATCAGTAATTTACCATCACCTTGATTAACTAGCTGCCCTTGCTTTACCTCTATGCCCTGTTTGCTTATAACAACAGGTAAGGTGCCCGCTAAGCGCCCGCTTAAACTAATTCCAGACTCGGCATCAAGGGTGACCAATTTGCTGGCATCAATATTTTCAAACTTAACGGTCGCGGTTTGGTTGTCACTCAGTGGGCAGTATTTATTCACCACAAATTTGCCGCCCATAACCTGACCGGTTAGATCAGCTGCGCAAGGCTGATTAGCCGTTACCTGCAACTGACCCTGCATATTTTTGACCACAGCACCTGCGCGCAGTTCATTGAGTGTAAATTTAGTCGCTGCAATATTAAGCTGCCCTGAATTAAACGTCCCATCCAAATCCACGGCAAAATCATTTGCTAGGTAGTCATTATAAAGCGCACTGAGCTTATTAATGTGAACACTACCTTCTGCTTGCTGAAGATTTACATCACCTTTAATAATCCCTGAAACCAGCCCATCAGTGATGGTTGCAAGGGGCTCAAACTGAGCAATTATCGGATTAAGCTTGGATACTGCCTGCTCAGGTATCACCAATTCAAATGGGTGCGCAACCTTAGACATATGATGGCTAACAAGCGCTTCAAAGCCATCTGCAAACACATGATGCGTTGCCTGCAAAGCGCGGCTTTGTAGGGCATTTGTAACGACAGACAACTTATTTAAAGTAAGTTCAGGTGTTGATAATTTAGCAGCCGTGGTTTTGGCATCAATATCAGCAAATAATTCCCCCACACTGAGATCTGTACTAAGGGTTAGCTCATTACTGATTTTTGCTGCGTTAATATCATTATAATTCAATGATTTAACCTTACTGTTGGCTTTAACAATTAAGTGTTGCTCGGCATTATGCTCAGCCTCAATCGTGCTGGTAAAGTCAGCTATCTGAGCACCCGATATAAGCGCGTTTTTAACACTGACATTTGCGTTCAATCTAGCAGCTATCGGGCTAGAAAATAACTCATCGATATTTAGCTTTCCTTTAGCCCCAATACCCTCAACCAGAGCACCGTCAGCCTGAAAATCTAAAAATGCAGGGAGTGATTCAAGTGACAGTTGAAAATCAGCGCTAACGTCACTTTCATGCAAATGCGCATTGAGCTTTAGCTCATCAATATCTTTACTGTTAAAATCAATACTAACTTGGCTATTAAGTGATGCGAGCGGATCCTGTAAAGAAAAGGTCGTATTATTGACTGTCACTTCACTTTGCCCTTCAGTTGCTAGCAGTTTTACGATTGGGACTGATAGCTGCTCGGCTTCTACACTAACTGGTTTGTCAATGTGTAACTGCCAAGTAAGCGGTAGCTGCGCTTCAATAAATGATTGATGCTGTTGGTCTGTGATGATGCTTAAACACGCTTGGTTTGCGCTAAGTTGATTTTGTAAAGCTGATAAATCCGCATATAAATGCTGTTGGTTTAATTGATACTTCGCACTCAGTTGCCCTTCGGTGGTAAAACCTAGGTCGCATTGCGCTAGAGCATGCTGATAACTTGCATTGATGGTGCTTTCAATTGCAACCGTAATACCATCAAACTTAACCTGCGATTGAGTGCCAAAATGGCTACTTTGTGGCAATGTTATGAACCGCCTAGCTACTTGCTCATCAAGGGTAAGATCGGCTTTTATTTCATAATTAGATATTTCAACATCTGCATTAAGATCACGTGAAATCGTAAAATGGTTTAAGCGTTTTTCTTGTATTGCCAACCTAACAGGGCTATCGGTAAAAGGTGAGACTACATCAAGCTGCTCAATGCTTATTAGCGGTCTTTGCTCTGGTAATACTAAAGCGAGCTTTTTAAATTCAGTCTGTGCTGATTCTGGTTGTTGTTTATTTGCAAGGTCGCTAACGATGAGATTAGCGCGAGAAACCCTAACCTGTTGCTTGTTAGCAAGGATGCCAGCTAACTCTATTTGCTGCCCTTGATAAGTTAAGCATAATTTCTCGATATTTAAATCAAGCTGGCTGGTCAATGACCAATCAATGCAGTGAAGCTCAGCGCCATTTTTACTAAGCATAGGCGTTAAGTACCACGATGTCAGTGGTAGCCTGAACAGATACGCCAACAGCAGCATGCTTAGCACGATACCTAGCAACCCTACGCTTACCCGCTTAAAACTCAAAAAACTCTCCTTGCCTTTGAACTTACACTTACTAGCACCATTATAAACAAAAAGGCTGCACTTAATAGTGCAGCCTTTTTAGTTTAAACGGTTTGTATGAACCTAGCTTGTATAGCTAGGTATATAGCTAAGTTTTAGCCAACGTTTTTACGTGCGTTGCGGAACATACGCATCCATGGGCTATCCTCTGTCCACTCATCTGGGTGCCATGAGTTAGCAACAGTACGGAATACACGCTCTGGGTGCGGCATCATAACCGTGGCACGACCATCAGTAGAGGTAATACCTGTGATACCTTCCGGCGAGCCGTTCGGGTTAGCTGGGTATTGCGTTGTTGGGTTACCGTAGTTATCAACAAACTTCACTGCCACAGTGCCTGACTCAAGCGCAGCTTTAACTGCATCGCTGTTAGCGAATTCAGCATGACCTTCACCATGAGAAACAGCGATAGGCATACGAGAACCAGCCATACCGTTAAAGAATACTGATGGGTTTTCTTGCACTTCTACAAGGCTAAAGCGAGCTTCAAAGCGCTCTGACTTGTTGGTTACAAAACGTGGCCAGTGCTCAGTGCCTGGGATCAACTCTTTCAATGTTGAAAGCATTTGACAGCCATTACACACACCTAGGCTGAATGTATCTTCGCGGTGGAAGAAGCTTTGGAACTGCTCACGCGCCATCTCATTAAATAAGATTGACTTAGCCCAGCCTTCACCTGCGCCTAATACGTCACCGTAAGAGAAGCCACCACATGCCACTAAGCCTTTAAATTGCTCAAGTGTTAAACGACCTTCAAGGATGTCACTCATGTGTACGTCAACCGCTGCAAAGCCAGCACGGTTAAATGCCGCAGCCATTTCTAAATGAGAGTTAACACCTTGCTCACGTAGAATCGCCATTTTCGGCTTCGCACCAGTTGCAATGTAAGGCGCAGCAACGTCTTCGTTTAAGTCAAAGCTTAGTTTTACGTTAAGACCTGGGTCTTTTGCATCAAACTTAGCGTCAAATTCTTGCTTAGCACACTCTGGGTTATCGCGACGTGCTTGCATTTGGTAAGTTGTTTCAGCCCAAATAGTGCGAAGCTCAGTACGCGTGTGGTTAAGCACCACATCATCACCACGAGTGAATACCACACGGTCATCAGCGTTTAATGCACCAATTTCATGGCTGATAGCTGCTAAGCCGTGATCAGCAAGAACGGCTTTAACTGCATCTAAATCAGCGTTTGCCACTTGGATAACCGCACCTAGCTCTTCATTATAAAGCGCTTCGATGTCTGAACCTGTAAGGCCTGCAAGGTCAACAGTAACACCCGTGTGACCAGCAAATGCCATTTCAGCGATAGTTGTGAATAAACCACCGTCTGAACGGTCATGGTAGGCAAGTAACTTGTTATCAGCAACAAGCGCTTGCATTGCTTCATAGAAACCTTTTAATAACTCAGGGCTATCAACATCAGGTGTTACATCACCTAATTGCTTATAAACCTGTGCAAGGCTTGATGCACCCATACGGTTTTGACCCGCACCTAAATCAACTAATAATAGTGATGACTCACCTTTATCAGTGCGTAGCTGTGGCGTTACTGTTTTACGCACATCTTCAACACGACCAAAGGCAGTGATGATTAGTGATAATGGTGCAGTAACCGATTTTTGCTCACCGTTTTCATCCCATTGAGTTTTCATCGACATTGAGTCTTTACCCACAGGGATTGTTAAGCCAAGTGCCGGACAAAGCTCTTCACCTACCGCTTTAACAGCTTCGTAAAGACCTGCATCTTCACCAGGGTGACCAGCTGCAGCCATCCAGTTTGCAGATAGCTTGATATTTTCAAGGCCACCTATGTTAGCACACGCGATGTTCGTTAATGACTCAGCCACAGCTAAACGAGCAGAAGCTCCATAGTTTAACAGTGCAGCTGGTGTACGTTCACCTAGTGACATTGCTTCACCGTGGTAAGTATCAAACGCAGCGGCTGTTACCGCACAGTTTGCTACTGGCACCTGCCAAGGACCTACCATTTGGTCACGAGCAACTAAACCCGTTACGGTACGGTCACCAATGGTGATTAAGAATGTTTTTTCAGCAATCGTTGGTAAGCGTAATAAACGTTGTGCAGCATCTGCAGCATCAATGTTTGCAACGTCTAATGGTTGTGATTGTGCTTTTTTAGACTCAACTTCGCGGTGCATTTTTGGTGCTTTACCAAGTAAAACATCAAGCGGTAGATCAACAGGGTTGTTACCAAAGTGGCTATCTTCAACCGTTAAGTGGCGCTCTTCTGTTGCTTCACCGATAACCGCGTATTGTGCACGTTCACGTTTACAGATTGCTTCAAAGCGCGCGAAGTCTTCAGCTGCAACTGCTAATACGTAACGCTCTTGAGATTCGTTACACCAAATTTCGTGTGGTGCCATACCCGGCTCATCGTTTGGAATATCACGAAGTTGGAATTTACCACCACGACCACCGTCGTCTACAAGCTCAGGGAATGCGTTTGAAAGACCACCTGCACCCACATCGTGAATGAAAGCGATTGGGTTTGCATCACCTAACTGCCAACATTTGTCGATAACTTCCTGACAACGACGTTCCATTTCTGGGTTTTCACGTTGTACCGACGCAAAGTCTAAATCTTCGTTCGATTGACCTGATGTCATACTAGACGCAGCACCACCACCAAGGCCGATGTTCATTGCCGGACCACCTAGTGCGATAAGTTTTGCACCAACTGGGATTTCACCTTTTTGAACATGTTCAGAACGAATATTACCTAAACCACCTGCAAGCATAATTGGCTTGTGGTAACCACGTACTTCTTCACCGTTGTGGCTTGATACTTTTTCTTCGTAGGTACGGAAGTAACCAAGTAAGTTAGGACGACCAAATTCGTTATTGAATGCCGCGCCACCTAATGGACCTTCAGTCATGATATCTAGTGCATTAACGATACGACCAGGCTTACCAAAGTCGGTTTCCCATGGTTGCTCGTAACCAGGAATACGAAGGTTAGATACAGTGAAGCCCACTAAACCAGCTTTTGGTTTAGAACCACGACCTGTAGCACCTTCGTCACGAATCTCACCACCAGAACCTGTTGATGCACCCGAAAATGGCGCAATCGCTGTTGGGTGGTTGTGAGTTTCAACTTTCATCAAGATTTCGATGTTTTCTTGATGGTATGCGTACTCGCCTTCACTGTTCGGGAAGAAACGACCCGCTACTGAGCCCTTCATTACCGCTGCGTTATCTTTGTATGCAGATAACACATTTTCAGGGTGTTGCTCGTAAGTGTTTTTGATCATTTTGAACAATGATTTTGGCTGTTCGATGCCATCAATTGTCCAGTCAGCATTAAAGATTTTATGACGACAATGCTCAGAGTTTGCTTGTGCAAACATAAATAATTCGATGTCGTTCGGGTTACGCCCTAACTTTTGGAAATTTTCTACCAAGTAATCGATTTCGTCATCTGCAAGCGCAAAACCTTGCTCAACATTGGCTTTAGCAAGTGCTTCACGGCCACCACCTAAAATGTCAACTGATGACATTGGACGCGGTTCATCGTGGCGGAATAATTTAGCTGCATCAGCCATATCCGCATGCGTTGCTTCAGTCATACGGTCGTGTAATAACGCTGCTACTTCAGCTGTTTGCTCAGCTGATAGATTACCTTCAACGTAGTATGCAATACCACGTTCAACACGGTGAACTTGGCTTAAGCCACAGTTGTGTGCGATGTCGGTTGCTTTTGATGCCCAAGGCGAGATAGTGCCAGGACGCGGCGTTACAAGAATTAACGTGCCTGCAGGGCTGTGCTCTGCAATCGTTGGACCATAAGTAAGCAGCTTTTCAAGCTTTGTTTGCTCATCAGCTGAAAGCTCAGCAGTAAGATCAGCAAAATGCATGAACTCAGCATAAACGTTAGTGACTGGAAGTTGTGCCTGTTGGCAACGCGCTAAAATTTTCTGAACTCTAAAATCGGAAAGTGCTGGTGCACCACGAAGGATCAACATAGGTATTTTCATCCGGGGTTAGGGATTGAACGATATTTTAGGCGCGTATTATAGTGCAAATAACGTCTAGATTTAACTCAAAATTGCGCTTTTATTTAAATAATCTTCATAACCGCGATTATGGTTGCAACAATTAACTATCTTAGTACTCTTTATTTTCCCGCAGGCTGTTGTTCTGTATGACTTATCTATTACCGCTACTATTACAGTTATTAATTTTTAAATAGAGATATAAAACTATATGCGAAGTGACGTGGCAGTGAAGTTTTGCTATAACGGTAACGTAATGGTTTAAGGGGCATTTCTAATTTATGCAAAAAATACTCGCTATATTTACGCTTGTGCTCATGTTGTGTGCATGCGATATGCAACAACAACCATCACAACTTGCTCATATCAAAGCACAGAATAAGATAAGAGTCGGCACCTTAGCCGGCGCGAGTAATTACTATCAAGCACCGCAAGGTGTGCAGGGTTTTGAGTACGAATTAGCACAAGAGTTTGCCGATTATGTTGGCGTAGAGCTCGAGATGGTGCCTTTTTTTAATCTTACAGATATGTTCTCTCGCCTCGAAAGTGGTGATTTAGACATTATTGCCTCTGGACTTACTTATAATACCATTCGGGCTGAACATTATCGTTTTGGGCCAACTTACCGCAC
>NZ_JAKGBG010000027.1:0-59754 GCF_021532595.1 Pseudoalteromonas sp. OFAV1 | reverse complement strand
AGAAAGTGGCGGACGCGGGACGTATTTTGAAACAGTGAACCTCCGGCTGCGTGGTTCAAAGTCGTTCTAAGAGAAATGAACGCAATAAAACGTTGTGTTTATTCGCAACTGAAGTCTCTCCTAAAACCAATCCTATGCGGATTGCAGGCACAAAAAAACCGACTTTCGTCGGTTTATGTCACTTTCAAGAAGAAAGTGGCGGACGCGGGAGGATTCGAACCTCCGACCGCCTGGTTCGTAGCCAGGTACTCTATCCAGCTGAGCTACGCGTCCGCAGTGTGATTATGCATGTTTAAGTCTTGCATTGACTGTATCTTAAAGACACAAAAAAACCGACAGCTTGTCGGCTTATGTCACTTCCTAGAAGGAAGTGGCGGACGCGGGAGGATTCGAACCTCCGACCGCCTGGTTCGTAGCCAGGTACTCTATCCAGCTGAGCTACGCGTCCGCAGTTGCATTTTATAATCTTGCAATGATTTTATCTTTATACTCGATGTGAGTTTCAAATATGGCGGACGCGGGAGGATTCGAACCTCCGACCGCCTGGTTCGTAGCCAGGTACTCTATCCAGCTGAGCTACGCGTCCACACGCACATTTGAACATTGCTAATTTATTCTCTTAGCAAGAGACTCAAGTTTATACTCGATGCAGAGTTAAAGTAAAAAGTGGCGGACGCGGGAGGATTCGAACCTCCGACCGCCTGGTTCGTAGCCAGGTACTCTATCCAGCTGAGCTACGCGTCCACACATATTACTTTCAAGACATGCCATTTTAGGAAAAATGGTGGAGAAGGAGGGATTCGAACCCTCGATAGAGCTACAAACCCTATACTCCCTTAGCAGGGGAGCGCCTTCGGCCACTCGGCCACCTCTCCGTCTTGTGGGGCGTATAATAAAGATTTCAGAAAATAAGTCAAACACTTTTCAAGGAATTTCGAGTAGATGGTTAGAGATTGTGCACAACTGACTCAAACTCCCTAAAATCGCTTAAGCTTTAGGCGTTTTTTCTTTATCAGCCAATAAATCGAGACCAGTTAAAGGAATATGCTCATCAGTTAATTCTGCTAGGTATTGGTCTTGATATCCTAACTTTTGAAATTCAAAGATACATGCTCGGTAAAAGCTTTCACGTTGTTCATCACTTTTTGCTACATCTGTTGGTAACTGCGCTGGTTTTGTTGTCATTTTAATTAATTCCATTTAAGCAGTGAACGGATTTTATTTAGTACATTAACATTCTGACTAGAAAAATGACTTTATCAACCTTAGTTTGTATTAAAAACGAACAAAGCAATAATTACGTAGCAAACAAAAACAACAAATACACTATATATCAATAATTTAAATTAAAAATAAAAACACTAGCGAAGAAAAAATCAGAAATTTCCTATAACAAAAACGCCGCTAAAAAAGCGGCGTTTTCTAATCCTAAAAACTGATTAATCAGCTTGAGGACGCATATGCGGGAATAAAATCACGTCTTTAATTGTTGGTGAGTCAGTGAATAACATAACAAGACGGTCGATACCAATACCCTCACCTGCTGTTGGTGGTAAGCCGTACTCTAACGCGCGAATATAATCTTCATCGTAGTGCATTGCTTCATCATCACCTGCGTCTTTTTCTTCAACTTGACGAGAAAAACGCTCTGCTTGGTCTTGCGCATCATTAAGCTCAGAGAAACCATTTGCTAATTCACGGCCGCCTACGAAAAACTCGAAACGGTCAGTCACAAATGGGTTTTCGTCGTTACGACGTGCAAGTGGTGACACTTCCCATGGGTAAGCTGTGATGAAAGTAGGTTGAATTAGCTTATGCTCTGCAGTCTCTTCGAAGATTTCACATAAGAACTTACCAGGGCCCCATACACAGTTTTCAGGGATCTTAACGTGTACTTGCTTAGCGTACGCTTTAAGCTCTTCAAAATGATTTTCAGGGTCATTAAATACCGCAGCATCAAAGTCTGGGTTGTACTTAAGGATAGCCTCGCTCATTGTTAAACGAGCAAAAGGTTGACCAAAATCGTACTCTACTGAATCTACCACTTCACCGTTTTCATTTTTAGTTGTGTTTACAACAATTGGTGAACCTAGTACATCTGTAGCAACAGTACGTAACATGTCTTCAGTGATGTTCATCAGGTCAATATAATCAGCGTATGCTTGGTAGAATTCGATCATTGTGAATTCTGGGTTATGACGTGTTGATAAACCTTCGTTACGGAAGTTACGGTTGATTTCGAATACACGCTCAAAACCACCTACCACTAAACGTTTTAGGTAAAGTTCAGGGGCAATACGTAAGTACATATCGATATCAAGTGCATTGTGATGTGTTACGAATGGACGAGCAGACGCACCACCTGGGATCACTTGTAGCATCGGTGTTTCAACTTCCATGAAGTCACGATCAGCTAAGAAACGACGGATACCTTCAACAACTTTTGAGCGAATACGGAAGGTTTCACGCGTCGCTTCATTGGTAATTAAATCAACATAACGTTGACGGTATTTAGTTTCTTGGTCAGATAAACCGTGGAATTTTTCTGGTAGCGGACGTAATGACTTAGTTAGTAACTCGTACTCTGTCATTTCTACGTATAGGTCACCTTTACCTGATTTATTTAGTGCACCTTTAACACCGATGATGTCACCGATATCAAGTTGACCGTATTTTGCTTTTAATTCTTTTTGTACGTCTTTTGACGCGTACGCTTGAATTTGGCCTTTCATATCTTGTAACGCAAGGAAAGGACCACGTTTTGCAAGAATACGACCCGCTACTGATACAACGTGCTGCTCAGCAACTAATTCGTCTTTCGATTTATCACCAAACTCAGCTTGCAAATCAGCCGTGTAATGTTCACGACGGAATTGGTTTGGATGACCGTTGGCTGGGCAATTTTCGCGGATTGCGTCTAATTTGCCACGACGCTCAGCGATTAACTTATTTTCGTCTTGGATTTGATCAGTCATTTTTTAGCTCTTTTTTAGCTCGGTGGTTATAGGCCAGATTTAAGGCTGGCTTCAATAAATTTATCTAAGTCGCCGTCAAGAACCGCTTGAGTATTACGGTTTTCAACGCCGGTACGTAAATCTTTAATGCGCGAGTCATCAAGTACGTATGAACGAATTTGACTACCCCAGCCAATATCAGATTTAGCATCTTCTTGGCTTTGCTTCTCGGCATTTTGCTTTTGAATTTCAAGTTCAAACAACTTCGCTTTTAACTGCTTCATTGCTTGGTCTTTATTCTTATGCTGTGAACGCTCATTTTGGCACTGTACAACAGTGTTGGTTGGTATATGCGTAATACGAACCGCCGACTCTGTTGTATTTACGTGCTGACCACCCGCACCAGATGCGCGGTAAACGTCAATACGTAAGTCAGCCGGATTAATATCAATTTCGATATTATCGTCGATTTCTGGGTAAACGAATGCCGATGCAAACGAGGTATGACGACGACCACTTGAGTCGAACGGGCTCTTACGTACTAAACGGTGAACACCGGTTTCTGTACGTAACCAACCGTATGCATATTCGCCAACAAAGCGCACTGTTGCGCCTTTGATACCAGCCACATCACCATCAGTTGCTTCAACAAGTTCAACTTTAAAGCCTTTCGCTTCACCCCAACGTAAGTACATACGCAACAACATGTTACACCAGTCTTGCGCTTCAGTACCGCCAGAACCTGATTGTAAATCAAGGTACGCATCGTTTTGGTCATGGTCACCCGAGAACATACGACGGAATTCTAGCTTTTCAAGCTGTGCGTTTAAATCGGCTAATTCAGTTTCTGCTTCGGCAAAGGTTTCTTCGTCTTCTGCTTCAACAGCAAGCTCAACTAAGCCTTCAACATCTTCGGTACCGGCCACTAAATTATCAATGGTCTCAACGATAGCTTCGAGTGCCGACTTTTCACGGCCTAGGGCTTGAGCTCGCTCTGGCTCATTCCACACTGCTGAATCTTCAAGTTCTGCGTTAACTTCTTCTAACCGCTCTTTCTTAAGAGGGTAGTCAAAGATACCCCCGAAGCAGTTCAGTACGTTCGCGAATTTCCTTGATTTGATTAATCACAGGATTCACTTCAAACATGTACATTACTCCAAAATGGCTGATTTACCGCGCACCGCTTTCGACAATAATTACGGTAAATTATCTACAAATATTAAAAACGCCCGATTTTAACAAAAAACCGAGCGTTTTATTAGCCTTTTATGTCGATTATAACGATATTTTTATGTGGTTTTTTGTAGCTCTCGGATAATTAGTTGTAACGAGAATTTGCCACGAAATTCATTTATATCGAGTTGGTATGCCGCTTTTACATAGCGTACTTCGGTGTCGGGCCAGGCACGCACGTCAACAGCAAATGCTATTGCGTCAACTAACCTTCCAGATTGATGTTTTAAAACCAGTTTTAAGTGTTTTTCACCAACAATACGCTGCTGCACCACTTCGAACACATGTTCAAACACTGGCTCTGGAAATTGTTGCCCCCAAGGCCCTGCATTTTTTAACAGGTTGGCAAACTCCATCGAGAAGCAATCATTTGGCAGTTCACCATCGGTAAGTAAAATACTTTGCTTATGCTCTTCACTGAGTGTTTGTGCCACCATGTGTTCAAACACTGTTTTAAATTCATTAAAACATTGCTCGTTAATACTTAAACCTGCCGCCATAGCATGACCACCAAACTTGCTGATAAGATGGGGGTGTAAGGTATTTATGCGCTCAAGTAAATCACGCATATGCAGCCCTTCAATGGAGCGGCAAGAGCCTTTAATTTCACCGTTATCGCCGGCTGCAAAAATAATCGTAGGACGGTGATACTTTTCTTTTAAGCGACCAGCCAAAATGCCAATAACACCTTGGTGCCAATCAGCTTGATACAAACAAATGGCATCAGGCACTGAATCTGTTTTAAAGGCTAAACGGTCAAGCACAGCTTGCGCTTCAGTTTGCATGCCCTGCTCTATTTCACGGCGCTCATGATTGAGACTATCGAGCTCGCTGGCAATGCGGCGGGCTTGATTAATATCGCTCGATAATAAACAGGCTATACCTAAACTCATATCATCTAAGCGCCCTGCTGCATTTAAGCGTGGCGCCAATGAAAAGCCAAAGTCACTGGCACTTAAGCGCGCTGCATTACGATTTGCCACTTCAATGAGAGCACTAATACCTGGACGTGTTTTACCGCTACGAATACGAGCTAAACCTTGATGCACTAAGGTACGGTTATTGGCATCAAGGGCGACCACATCGGCAACAGTACCAAGGGCAACAATATCAAGTAATTCGGCCAAATTCGGCATTGGCTGATGTTGAAAATACCCTTGATCACGTAAGTGACTACGTAAAGCGATAAGCAGATAAAAAGCCACCCCAACGCCTGCTATTGATTTCGATGGAAATTGGCAGTCATGACGATTCGGGTTCACAATGGCATCGGCATTAGGTAATGCCTCGCCCTGCAAGTGGTGATCAGTCACCAGCACCTTAATACCCGCATGCTTTACAATTGCAATGCCATCTATGCATGAAATACCGTTATCAACGGTAATCACAAGCTCAGGCTGCATGGCCACAATTTGCTCTGCAAGCGCAGGACTTAGGCCATACCCTAAACTGAATCTATCTGGCACTAAGTAATCAAGGTTTTTCAAACCAAACATGGCAAGACCTTGCATCAAGGTTGCTGTACTGGTTGCACCGTCAGCATCAAAATCTCCCACGATTAACACGCGGCTTTGTGCTTTTAATGCGTCTTGCAACAACAACACGGCTTTGTCGATGTCTTTAAACAACCGAAAGTCATGTAACGTTGCTGCACTGTTATCTAACTCTATTGCGTCTTGCACCTGTCTTGATGCGTAAATTTGTTTAATGACTGGATGTAAATGATTTGGCAGGTGTGAGTCATCAACCCGAGGACGAACTTGAATTATTTTTTCCATGTTGGAAAGTGTACTTCTTAACTTAAGGCGAATAAAAAAGGCCTACGACAAATAGGCCTTTTCGTTTAAAAATAGTTATGACGATGTTTTTGGTAAAGCATCAAGTGCTTGGCTGATTTGCGCAGCTGATTGATAACCTGGGATCATCGTACCATCTTCTAAAATAATTGCCGGTGTACCTGACATACCAAAGCTTTGACCAAGTTGGTAATGCTCTGCAATCGGGGCGTTACAACCTGGGACTGCAGCTACTTCTGCGCCCGCTTTAGCTTCTGTTAACGCTTCTGCTGGGTCTTTAGCACACCACACATTCATTAAGTCTTGGTAACCTTTGCCCGCTAAACCGCCTCTTGGAAAAGCTAAATACTTAACAGTAATACCCGCCTCTAAAAAGTCGTCTAATTCGCGGTGTAATTTACGACAATACCCGCAAGTGATATCTGTAAATACTGTGATTGAATGCTTTTCGTTTTTTGCTTTGTAAACAATCATCGAGTCTTCGTACTCTGCAACGCCTTGTTTACGCACATCACTTAACGCATGCTCGGTTAGATTTACACGGTTGTTTAGGTCAATCAACGTACCTTGCATTAAGAATTGGCCATCAGGGCTTGCGTATAACACGCCTTTATCGGTAATTAGCTCTTTAAGACCAGCCACAGGGCTTGGGTTAACTTGCTTAACCTTTACACCTAACTCGGCAAATTTTGAAACAATTGGTGCGTCAGCGGCTTCTGTCGTCGATACGCCATTTGCAAAAACATTTAAGCTTGTGCCAAATAGTGCCGTGGCTAAAACTAACTTTTTCATAACTATCCTATATCCTGAACATTTTTTACATAGACCGGTACATCTTAAAAAAAGTTGCACTATGCACGAGGGTGATGCTGCTCGTGTACCGACTTTAATCTTTCATTCGCTACATGCGTATAAATTTGTGTTGTTGATAAGTCACTATGACCTAACATCATTTGCACAACACGAAGGTCTGCCCCATGATTCAAAAGGTGCGTCGCAAAAGCATGTCTGAGCGTATGCGGTGATAATGGTGACTCTATTGCTGCCAAAATAGCATAGTGTTTGATGCGATGCCAAAAAGTTTGTCGGGTCATGCCAATGCCCCGCTTAGACGGAAACACAAAGTCGGTAGCGTGTTTAATCATCTGCGAGCGCCCTACTTTTAAAAACTGTTCAAGCCAGTACATTGCTTCTTCACCCAAAGGGACTAATCGTTCTTTATTACCTTTACCTTTTACGAATACGACTGCTTGGCGCAGGTTTATTTGCTCCATTCTTAGCCCTACCAGCTCAGTAACACGCAGCCCGGTGGCATATAAAAGTTCAAGCATGGCTTTATCGCGAAGCCCCATTGGATCTTCAATATTAGGAGCTGCAAGCAATGCTTCTACTTCGGCTTCAGAGAGAGTTTTTGGTAACGATTGCCCCGCCTTAGGTTGCGCAATATTAACCATCGGCGAATCGGGGATTGCTTTTTCGCGCACAAAATACTGATAAAAACGCTTGAGCGCACTGATACTTCGAGCCGTGCTGCGCGACTTTAGTCCTAAATCGACACGGTATGCTAAATAAGCTTCTATATCTTCTGCTGTTACTGCAAGTAAGTCTGTGTCTTTAATAAATTGGCAAAACTTATCGAGGTCACTTCGATAAGCGGCAAGAGTATTCTCACTGACTCCTTGTTCTAAATACAAGGTATCTAAAAAAACCTCTAAATGCTCTGCATTTTGTTCAGTCATGACACCTGCTTGTGCTTGTGAAGTATTATCCGCCACGGTTACTCTCATCCTTATCAAGGTATCAATTAAATAGGCCTTACGGTAAAATATTACCAAACTACATGAAGGTAGATACTTCAAGCGGCTTGAGTAGCTATCATATCAGGCAAACACACGGTGATAAATACGATGCAGATTGGTTTATTTTATGGTTCGACTACCTGCTATACAGAAATAGCGGCAGAGAAAATTCGCGATATTATTGGGCAAGACGTTGTGAGCTTGCATAACATCAAAGATGAACCATTAAAAAATGCAGAACAATTCGATTTCGTTATCTTCGGCATTTCTACATGGGATTTTGGTGAGCTTCAAGAAGACTGGGAGTCTATCTGGGATGATATCAAAGATGTTAATCTAAATGGCAAAACAGTGGCTCTGTTTGGCATGGGTGATCAACAAGGTTATGGTCAATGGTTCCAAGATGCTCTTGGCATGCTGCACGATGAAATTTGTGATCAAAGCATCACCTTATTAGGAAAGTGGCCAAACGATGACAGTTACGAGTTTGAAGCATCAAAAGCGCTGACTGAAGATGGCAAACAATTTGTTGGCTTAGCCCTTGATGAAGACAGTCAATACGAACTCAGCGATGAGCGTATTGCCAACTGGGTTGAGCAAATAATGACTGAATACAGCGAAAGTTTGTAAAAGTCACTTGTAAGGAAAAGCCAAGCAATGCTTGGCTTTTTTTTATTCAACGCGTTGCCAATATTGATTACGATAGAAAAAAGCAATATAACCACGCACTTCAAGCACCTTACCTTGTTGTTGTGGTGTCAATTTTAAAGTGTAGGTTTTGCCATTATTAGGGTCAAGAATTTCACCATCTTGCCAACTTCCATCTCCGGCATCCTTTGCGCCTTCAATAATCTGCAACCCCAAAATAGGCTGATTTTTCTTATCACCTTTACATTTTTCACAACGTGCATCTTGCTTAGCTGGATTCAATATTTTTTCAACATTGCCAACCAGCACGCCGTTTTGTTCACTAATACGCACGAGTGATTTCGCTTCATTCGTTTCTTCATCAATTGTTTTCCAAAGCCCTACCGGGCTGGTTGCTGCAGCACATAGTTGAGAAAATAACATCGCAGCGAGTACAAACGCTAAACGGAACATAGATCACCTACTTTATTAAGAATTTATTACTACAATTAATTTTTTTAGACGCATCATTTTGTTATGCTTGAGGTGGATGGATAACCAATTGAAAGGATACACAATGAAACAATTCACTTTAGTGACTGGTGATGTTATTCAATATGACAATCATCAAATTAACCCACTTCACGCCAAAGGCGAAATTACAATAAATAGCCTTAACGAACAAGTATTTATACCACAAAGCGTGAAAACAGCGAATGAACTAGGCAAACTTAAAGATAACCTATTTAACATCGAAAAATTATTACACTCTGGTTATGCCGATCCCTATCCCAGCATTCGTGTTTTAGTTGAAACCACGCAACCACTGCCTGACATAACGGGACTGAACATCAAACGGCAATTTAATATCATCAACTTTTGTAGTGCTGATATTGATAAACAACATTGTAAAAGAGTACTAGATGCTTTACTTAAACTTGAATATGTTCAGCAAATTCAACTTGATGAGGTGATACAGTTACGTCCACCTGCGATCCCCGAACAGTAATTAGAATCGCCAAAAATCTTATATTAGCGTTACATTTTCAAATAAAAGGCTTTGCAAAGCCTTTGATAATCGGCGCTGTAACTACCATCCTGAGCATGAATAACCAACTGCGATTTTTTGCACTCTATAGCCTGTTGGCTAAATAACATTAAGCAGCGGCTCGGCGCTTTTTTGGGTGTTGTTTGAATCAAACATTGTTGATTTAAATGCCAACCTAATTGCTTTGCAATAGCAATAAATTGCTCAGCTTCCGGACAAGGCAAAATAACATTCAACAACGTTTTGTCATGACTAAGCCTGCTACATGCAGCTATTAATTCGTTAAAACTAAGGCCATCAGTATGACGTGCAGCATTACGTGGCGCATTCTCTCCTTTGAGGCTGGCGTTAAAATATGGCGGGTTAGTGATGATAACATCAACGGGCTCTGGTGAATCAAATGACTGCACGGCACCTTGATAAAGACGGATATCTGACCACGGACTATTGGTAAAATTAGCGCGGGCGTCAATACAGGCATCATGATCAATCTCGATCGCCATCACTGTTGCTTGTGGCGCTCGCTGTTTTGCCATTAAGGCCAGCAGCCCTGTTCCAGTCCCTATGTCTAATATACGAGTGGCGTTAGTAAGAGTGGCCCATGCGCCTAACAAAATGCCATCCGTTGACACCTTCATTGCAGCACGAGTTTGCTCCACCGAAAATTGTTTAAACACAAAGCCTGACATTTTTTCACCTTTTCATTCACCACAGCCGCGTTAACGCGTATAATTAGGCCTAATTGTCCTCTATTTACGTCACTCTATGCAATTTTCTGAATTTGATATCAATAACAAGCTGTTAAATGCCATTAATAAAATGGGTTTTGATACACCAACCAGTATTCAACAACAAGCGATCCCTGAAGCGCTAAGAGGCCGCGATATTTTAGCATCTGCGCCAACTGGTACTGGTAAAACAGCCGCTTTTTTGATCCCTGCAATTCAATACTTGCTTGATTTCCCTCGTCGCGATCCAGGCTTTGCTCGCGTGCTGATCATGACACCGACTCGTGAATTGGCTTATCAAATCCATGAACAATGTGAATTACTTGCTGCGCAAACACACCTCAAAATTGGTGTAGTGACCGGCGGTATTAACTACGGGACACATAAAGAAATTTTCGAGAGTAATAACGACATTTTAATTGCCACGCCAGGGCGCTTAATGGAATACCTCGAAACTGAGAATTTCCATGCTGAGAATGTTGAACTGCTTATTCTTGATGAAGCTGATCGCATGCTAGACATGGGTTTTCGTAAAGAAATGCTGCGAATTTGTGACGAAGCACGTAATCGTCGCCAATGTTTCTTATTCTCAGCAACACTTGAAGGCGACAGCGTTGAGTTATTTGCAGAACGAATTTTAAATGACCCTGCACTACTTGAAGCAGAGTCAACCCGAAAAGAGAAAGCTAAAATTCATCAGTGGGTTCACCTAGCTGATGACTATAACCATAAACTAAAAATGTTGGTCGAGATCCTAAACGGTGAAGACATACATAAAGCAATCGTGTTTGTTAAAACCCGTGAACGCTTAGAAACCTTGATTGGTGAGCTTAACAACGAAGGGTTACGCGTTGCATGGCTACGTGGTGAAATGCCACAAGACAAACGCATGAAAGCGATGGAGAACTTTCACTCTGGTCGCAATAATATCTTAGTGGCAACCGATGTTGCTGCACGTGGCATTGATGTCGCCGATATTAGTCATGTTATTAACTTTGATATGCCGCGTACTGCAGATATCTATGTACACCGCATTGGCCGTACTGGCCGCGCTGGCAAAAAAGGGATTGCGATTTCATTTATTGAAGCTCACGATGTGGCTATTCTGGGCAAGGTTGAACGCTACATTGAGCAAAAGCTTAAACGTCGCGTAATTAAAGGTATTGAGCCTCAACACAAAGAAGCAAAGATCCCATCTAAAAAGAAAAAAGATCCTGCAAAGATCAAGGCGAAGAAAAAAGCCAAAGCAAAAGTAAAAAAGAAAAAATAGCTTAATATCTTTACTTGAAAATGCCGAGCTCGTCTCGGCATTTTGCTCTCTGCTGCATGTACTTTTTTACTAATTACTGTGTAATTAGTTCATACCTTTTAACCTACCAAGCATAAAATCACTTTATAATCAGAAACTTAAAATTGGAATGATAATTGTAACTGGTTCTGCAACAGAGTCTTCGCGAGGGAATCGTATGAACCGCTTTAAATTAACCGTAGTACTGATCTCATTAAGTTGTTTATTTTTACTAGCTTGTGCGACAAAGGTGAGTGCAAATACCAGTGTTTTAACATCAAGCACATCAGCACAACCTAGATTGCAACAATATGCTTTGCAGAAACTTACCAGCAACCCTAACTTTACTATTTCTAATCTACAGGTGATTGTAGAGGGTGATACGGTTGAGCTTATCGGCTCTACCAAGACAGGATTTCAACGTGCTTTAGCACAAAAGTTTTTGGAGCATAACCGAGGCATCCGAAAAGTTAAAAACAACCTTAAAGTAAGCTCACAAGACGGAGCAACACTTTAAGGTTGTCTGCACCTTAGCCTTATTTACCGCTTGCTTGAAGGTTAATAAATTTGGCAAGTTCTTCAGGTTGTCCCATTAACGCCATAATTTGCTGATTGATTTGCATCATAGACTGACCTTCTGGCAAGTTTGCCGAAACCGATAATGATGATAAGCCTTGAGCAAAATTAGTAATAGCAGTCTCTAAGTCAGTGCTAACCGGCGCTTGTTGTAACTGCATAGCAACAACCTGCTGGAACTGTTCATGAGTCATACCTTGCGCTTGCAAGAAGCTCTCTACAACCGCTTTTAACTCACCTTCATCAGCAACTGACATTGAAATACTTCGTGGCTCTAACTGGCTCATGGCCGCCATCATTTTTGATTGCTGTTGCAGTTGCTGCTCTAATGTGAGCTGGCCATTTTGTGTTGAGTTTTGCATCTTGCTGATAGCCAATGACGCTTCCATTAAAGGAGTTGATTTCGCCAACCCTAAATTAAAGTGAACATCGGCCACTTCATTTGCAGTCACGTTAACTGCAAACGCACTATCACCAGAGTCTTTATTGTAATCTAGCGAAGACTTAACGTTATAGCTTGTAGACGCTAATTTGTTGTTGGCGTTTTGCGGTAACTGAGCGAGGAAATCATCACTGAATCGAAAGTTTGTCATCACAAACCCGGTATGAGGTGGAATGCTGTCTTGCTCATAACCTGATACTTCAATCGTATCTATGGTTGCAATAGCTTCATTGCTATCAAGGCTTTGTACTTTGATACCCGAAAGCTCCATGCTGCTATCAAAAACACTCGCTGAAATATCGCTATAAGTAATATCTACACCACTTTGTGCTGATAAAGCACTCAGCTGCTGATCAACCACTGTTTTCACTTCCTGTGTCACAGCATAGTTTGCGTAAGCTACGCCACCGACTGCCGCAGCAACAACCGCCGCAATAATTAACTTCTTCATTTTATTTCCTTTAATTGGTGTAAATTTTTTATCAGTGTATCAAATTGTGTTTAGTTAATTAACGACAGTAATTCATGCACAGTTTTCACTGGGGTAATTTTTGCACCTAAGCCTTCCATTGATTTATGGTAATTACGATAAGGAATAAAGATTTCAGTAAAGCCATGTTGCGCCGCTTCTTTAACTCGAGGTACGCCACTGTCTATTGGTCTTACATCACCATTTAAACTCAACTCGCCCATAATACAAGTAGTCCGTGGCACCACAAACTCATTCAAACTACTTAAAAGTGCTGTAACTAACGCTAAATCAATGCAGGTTTCTGACTCATCAATTTTTAAACCACCAACTATATTAAAAAACGTATCATGGAAGATTTTAGTTTTAGTGTGTTTTCGTAAAATCCCCGTGAGCATCTTGATACGATTCATGTTTAAACCAACACACACTCGTTGAGGGAATTCAGCTTCGGTTTCTGTGGTTAGACATTGAATTTCGAGTAGTAAGTTACGATTGCCTTTACGAATACAAGTAATCGCAGAGCCCGGCGACTCAGTCGTTGAGCCTGATAGGAAGATTTCGCTAGGATTATCAACGCTCAGCATACCTCGCTCACACATTCTAAAAATGCCCACAGTGTCGATATCGCCAAAACGGTTTTTATTGGCACGTAATGTCCTTACTTGCCCATCATTGGTGTCAATGTGTAATAACGCATCAACAATGTGTACTAAGGTCTGTGGCCCAGCAATTTCGTTATTTTTGTTTACGTGAGCGATAATAAACATGGTCACATCATTTTGCTTACAATATTGCGTGAGCGCCTGAGCCGCACTTTTCACTTGTGAGGGTGACCCTGGAGTACCATTTGCCGTTTCTGTTAAAACAGCCTGAATTGAGTCGATAACAGCAAACTTTATTTTATGTTTATCAAGTTCTTCAATGATTGCTTCAACGCTGGTTTCAGATAGTAAGTACAGCTCATCTTCGTTGTAATCTAGACGTAAGCGGTTAACCCGATTTTTAAACTGTGATAATGACTCTTCTGCTGTACAGTATAAAGACGGCATTACTTTTGACATACGTGCAACTAAATCTGACAACAAGGTGGTTTTACCTGCCCCTGGATCCCCAGAAATAATATTCACTGAGCCTGTGGTCACGCCGCCACTTAATACCCTGTCTAATTCACCAATTTCTGTGAGGCGCTTTTCAGCTTCAGTGGTTGCAACTTCATTTATTTTTTTTGAACCGCCGCCCACATTACCGGCATAGCCTGCAATTGCAGCTCGACTTGCAGCTTGCTTTGACTGCCCTGCTGACGGTTTAAACTCTGCAAGGGTATTCCATGCACCACATTTACACTGCCCTTGCCAGCGCTGATAATTCATGCCGCACTCAGTGCAGACAAATTCGATTTTTGCTGATTTTGCCATTCGGCCTTACCTGTTTGGATAGCTGGTATTTACTGAACCACTATTTTCAAGCATCTAGTAGACAAAGTAAAACTGACTACTAAGGTAATTGATGTATAGTAGATTTAAAAACATCGAAGATAATACATGGTAACTTGCTCCCTATCGACCTTCTTATATGTTAACTGTTGACTAAAGAACAAGTTAAGGGCACAGTTTTTGCTTAATAATAAATACCAGAGAACTTGCCATTTTATTGGCTAGTACTTATAACAATAACTAATAAAACAACAAAGTAATTACTACTCGCGTAGTGAGCTGCAAAACACCGCCGAGTAATACTACGTTATTTGATAGACAGTGATGGTTTTATAAATGCCTGAAGATATCTTGCTTAAATACGAAAGTCTAGTTGAAGAACTAAAGGCGAATTTAGGCACACCTCAATTCGACAAGCTATTTAAAGCAAAAACAGCCAGCTTAACTAAGCCAGAGCAGTTTTTGATCAAAATGGAGATGTCGCGTTTATCTCAGCCTGTAGCACGCTTTATCGATTTGCGTGGTCAAGTCACTGGACAAGTAAAACCTTACGAGTATGAAGGCAAACAGCACTTTATGGATGACACCGCCATTGAAGTGTTTGAAGATGCGATTAAACGCCACGGTGGCTATACCCTTGCAGTCTATGAAGCGGTAATGAATACCGAAAACAATCACCGAGTGATGCAAAAAAAAGCCGCCGAGCAAGACCTCATTAGCGATGACAGTAGTAATCAGTTAACCGCAAAAGTTATCAAATTTGCTTCTTATGAAAGCCGCTCTGAAGAGCGCATGAATTACTCCATCAAGATCTCGGTTGAAATTGATAAAGAAACGAAAGTCTCAGCATCAACTTCTGATATCTCGTTAAGCGGTGCAAAAATCAAACTTGCCCCCCGATATAAATTAAAAAAAGGCCAATTAATTGGCTTACGCTTGGTTGGTCTCGAGCAGGACTTTGAGCTGGGTCTGAAAAATGGTATTCAATATGAAGTCATTGCCGTCGAAAAGGTATCGCGTGAATATAATCATGTGCGCTTAAAACGTACCTTTATAGAAAATAACAAGCAGTTTGACGACTTTTTAAATAGCTTTATCCACGGCAATAAACGACGCTATAAAGTTAATTTAGACAATACCTTAGATGCTGTTGTCTCTAAAGGATATGAGCAATACTATATTCCTCGAGTGACTTCGCTCTATACGTTTTTAAGTTTGCAGGGTGACAAGCTTTACCCAAGTCTCGCCTTAACAACAGAAAACAATATATTTATTCAGCGTTACTTTTGTGATGAGCGAAAAGTGTCATGTTTATACAGTATTGTTAATCAGCAGCGCATTGCTCACTTACTCAGTAGCCCTGATGCCGTAAAAGAAGACTATATTTACACTTTTACTCATACAGTATCTGGCAGAATATATTACTATTCAGCAACTCGCTCTGAGTTAAATAATCAGCCTCATTTAAAAGATTTGTTTTTAGGGTTTGGTAGTCAAAAAGATAGCTGGCAGTGTTTTAAGCTTCAGCTAATGCCAAGCCATCCAGAAGATTCATACATTCCATTGACGTTACCAAGTAGCGCAGGTAAAAACATCGAAAAGCTCAATAAGCCACCGACTCCACGTGTGCAAGGCATGCTAAAAGACGTTAAATACTTGCTGATTTTGACTTCAGTGGGTAGTGAGTATGAGCAGAAAAAATACCAACAACGTGTATTTGATAAAACTGCGGTTAATCAATTAAAACAATTTGGCCACAGTAAACACAAGTCACCGCCTCATCTAGAGCCTGTTGCCTTAGAGTATGTGAATTTAAGAGCCCATAAGCGATTCTTGTATAAAACATCTGTCACGGTTAAGCATAAAGAGCAACTTGTGCAGGGCTACACACGTGATCTTTCAGTTATGGGGTTACAAATTGAATGTGAGAAACCTGTAGACTTTAAAAAGGGCGATATCATTAAGTTAAGCTTGCCTGAGCTACAGAAAATCACCAAAAAACACGACCTAAGTGATCTTAGCTATGAAGTTATGGCAATAAGTAAGTCGCTTACAACTGTGAATTTAAAAGTACATCGAGTAACCGATTTGCCTCATATGGCAATAACCTTTTTCACGGTGTTGATTGATAATAATAAAGATAAGCTAAAAGTGTGTGAAGAAACCCCTAAGATTCCTGGGCTCTCTACTGCACTTAGAAACATGGTAACAAAAAGTGTTTGCCAATTTCCGCTTTATCTCCATAAAGAATCAGCGCATTTTAAAATAGGTGCTATTGGGCAAGGCTTATACCCAAGTCCATTACATGTGCTTTTACAAAATTTTGCACTGCTTAATGAAAGCACCAGCATTGATGGCTTGTTGTCGACAGACCAAATAACCGAAGTGATCACCCCACTTATCAAAGATCGTAGTCGTCAAGATGCACCTTTGCCATTTACACTTTTTGTTTGTTTTAACCCACGTTTAGGCACAATTGCTGACTCAATTACCAGCCGCTGCATTAGCGATGAGGATTACACATCACAAACACTATTTGTAAAAAAAGCACTGAAAAACGACTTAGTGTTTGTATTTCGTTTATATGTATCACGCACAGGCCGGCCTGATATTGATTACTTATCGAATGAGCTTAAGTACATCAGTCAATATGCTTTACACAAAGCAAAAGATTTAGAGGAAGCATTATGGGCTGTTGCTGGTGTGGGAGATTTAATTGATATAACCGAAGAAGCGCTTACCCATTTTGATATTGACCAAAGGCTGATCGACGAAATGAGTAAACGCAAAGCAATCTGGTTAAAGCGAGTAATCTAACGGTAGGCCTAACAAGTAAGCAACTTGCAGCAACGAACCTTCGTTAATAGCCGTTTGTGCTTGCTCAACCACTTTAGGTTTACCGTGAACAGCCACACCAAGCCCTGCCGCAGCCATCATTTTTAAATCGTTAGCTCCATCACCCATGGCAACAGTTTGACGATTATTTAAGGCAAGCTTTGCTTCGATTCGTTTAAGTACACGGGCTTTTTCTTCAGCATCAACAATAGTGCCAATCACTTTACCTGTTAAACGATTATCTTTGAACTCAAGGGTATTAGCGTGCACTTCATCTAAACCTATTAGTGTTTGCACTTGCTCAGCAAATGGTACAAAACCACCTGATGCAATGGCTAAATGCCAATTATGCTGTTTTAAGTATTGACATAATTCACTAACACCCGGCATAAGTGGTAAACGTGCTTTTAAGCCATCGATTAGATCAACATCAATACCTTCAAGCTTAGCAACACGCTGTTTTAAGCTTTGTGCAAAATCTAATTGCCCAGCCATTGCTTGGGCGGTCACAGCAGCCACTTCATCATATACATCAGCAAGTCGTGCTATTTCATCTATACACTCGATAGTAATCGCGGTAGAGTCCATGTCCATTAATAATAGACCAGGCTCATCAACCGTAGGTGGATTAGTCAACTGCACCAGTTGAATACCAATTTGCTTGGCAAACTCAACTAATACCAGTGGGCTGAGTGTTGTTGTTGCATCGCTATGAAAGCTCCACGCCACAGGCATGTCTGCAATTGGCTGATAACAACATAGCGATAAGTTGCTAAACCCTTGTGCCGCTAAAAACTCACTAATAGCAAGTAATTGCTCAGCATTAAGTACTTTACCGAATGCTACGCTAAATACGCCCTGACTTGCTTTTGGCGTAAAGTCTGTTGTAATAAGGTGTTTGTTTTCAATTTTATACCAGCAATTTAGGCTGATTTGTTCAGCTAAATTTGCTGAAGGTGTAGCAGCTAAGCTAAGCTGTGACATAGTGGCTCCACATTAGACTTATGTCTGTCCTTGCGCGCGCATGAGCTACTCGCAATCAATGAACTAATAAGGTTATTATACTGGTTTAGTTGTACCATCAAATTGAAAAGCTGTCAGCAGCGTATACGGTGACTATGAAAAATAACCAACTAAAAACTCCATTTTCGGCTACATACCGCCAACGTTTGGTGCGTTTAAGTCTAGCTGCAGCCTGTTTTGTGCTGCTGAGCTGGGTTGCCGTTAATAGTAGTTTTCAAAGTCATCAGTTACTTTATGATAGTGCAGACAGCACAGCGATAAGCTTAACCAAGTTTATGGCCCTAAACGCTAAAACCCCACTACTAGAAAAAAACAAACCAGAATTAAAGGCGCTATGTAACCACATAGCTGCAGATGAGTATGTGTTAGCTGCAATAATTTACGACCAACAAGGTATTCAAGTAGCTGCCAGTGATAACTGGCAAAGTCACCATACCTTTGGTTTGTTACCGGATTCAACGCCGGGCATTAGTAAATTAAAAACACCATTTGTTGAGCCCGTTATAAGTGATAACGAGAGACCACTGGGGTTTGTGGCAATAACGTATCTTACGCAAGCATCGATAGCCACCAGCCACAGTAGCTTTCATGACTTAGGCAGACAAGTATTACTTATGCTCGTAATTACTTGTATTTTTACGTGGCAACTTGGCCGTGGCCTAAAACGCTGGCAATTTAATCGCTATATCAAAAAAAGTGCAGAGCAAGAATCATAAAGTTCAGCAGCAAGTTGCTGCTTTGCATCACCTATCACGCCTTTAAGCTCACATAAATGTGCAAATACATCACGCACCTTAAGCGGCGTATTTACCTGCCCTTGAAAGCCTGCAAGTGGCATTGACGGCGAGTCGGTTTCAAGCACTAAATGCTGTGGCTCTATAGCGCTTAAGACTTTACGAGTTTTCGCCGCGCGTGGATAACTTATCACGCCACCGACTCCAAGCTTAAAACCTTGTTTTATATAACTTGAGGCTTGTTGTTCTGAGCCTGAAAAAGCATGAATAACCCCTCCATATTTGGGTTTACAGCGCTTAAATGAGCGGGCAATTAAATCATGGCTTTGTCTGTGATGCACAATCAGTGGCAAAGCAAGTTGATTGGCAAGCTCTATCTGCCCTTCAAAAAGCAGCGTTTGTTTATCGAGGTTGTCGATACTACGATCAAGACCGCACTCACCGATGGCAATAAACTGGCCTAAATTGGCTTTTGCTAACTGCTCTAATTCTGCGAGGTGATGAGCTTGGTGGTCAGATAAAAAATAAGGATGTAAGCCTAAAGCAACTGAAATACTTGGCTCTGATTTGGCAAAAGAAAAAAGTGCTGTAGATTGTGCCAAGCTCACACCTGGCACAATAAAATGCTCAATTCCTACTTGCTTGCATGCTTTGATGAGCTCTGTGCGAGTTTCATCAAATTCGCTAAAATCAAGGTGGCAATGGGAATCGATAAAACGCATTTACGGATTTAAACGACCAAACTGCCAACTACCGTCGGCTTGGCGTTGATACATAAAGCGGTCGTGCAGGCGGTGCGCACCACCTTGCCAAAACTCAATTTTAGTAGGCTCAACACAATAGCCACCCCAAAAATCAGGCAATGGGATTTCACCATCAGAAAACTTTTGCTTCATTTTCGCAAATGTTTCCATTAACACCTTACGTGATGACACAGGACGACTTTGCTGAGATGCCCATGCAGCTAATTGGCTTTCTTTAGGACGCGATAAAAAGTACTTAGCAACAGCAGTTGTTGGTAAGGGTTTAGCCTCACCATAAACAATGACTTGTCGCTCCATATGGTGCCATGGGAAATGCAGAGAGATTTTGTTATTACCTTTAAGCTCCTGCGCCTTGCGCGAGCCGGTATTGGTAAAAAACACAAAGCCATTTTCATCAAGATGCTTTAACAGTACGATACGCTGCGAAGGCTGGCCATGTTCATCAACCGTTGCGACTACCATCGCCGTAGGATCAGGCAAATTAGTGGCAACAGCTTGCTCAAGCCATTTTTCAAACTGCTTGATCGGAGACGCATCAAGCATGTCTTCAGATAAACCATCCTGTAAATATTCACGGCGAATATCTTCAAGTTTCATAAAATTCCCTCTATCGCTATCAGCTAAAGATTAATCAAGGTTGTTGAGCTGTCAATTTGTTGGGTTTCGCTACGCTCTACCCAACCTACAAAGCGCATCATCTGCAAGTGTAGGAGTGCTTTCAAAGCGAACTACACGAAGCAGAATTCACCTAAGTAGTTTAGCCTAAGACAAGGCGGAAAACCGACTTATCCCTTTGAGTTCTTAAACTTTCTGCAAGTGTAGGAGTGCTAGCAAGGCAATGAGTTTATTTATGCCAAGGAGCATACGTGTTTTGTATGTGACTTAGGCTAAATAAACTCATTAACGCAGCTAAAGCGAACTACACGAAGCAGATTACATTTGCTCCATTACTTCGATACCTAGCAGGTCCAATCCTGACTTCAGCGTCTTCGCAACCAAATTACACAGTACTAAACGGCTGTCACGTACGCTTGGCTCTACGCCTTCTTTTAGAACTGGGCATGCTTCGTAGAACGTCATGTATAGGCTTGCTAGTTCGTATAGGTATCCACATAATACGTGCGGTGTTGCTTCGCTGATCATTAGATCAAGCACTTCTTCTAACTGTAGAAGTTTAAGTGCTAGCGCTTTTTCTTGTGGCTCGTTGATTGCAACGTCAGCTGTTAATGAGGCAGCATCGATACCTGATTTACGGAAAATACTGCGAACACGCGTGTATGCATATTGTAAGTAAGGGGCTGTTGCACCTTCAAAGCTCAGCATAGTGTCCCAGTTGAAGATATAGTCGCTAGTGCGGTGCTTAGACAGATCCGCATATTTCACTGCGCCAATACCCACTTTACGGGCAATTTCGCTACGCTCTTCGTCGCTTAAATCTGACTCACGCTCAGCAAGTTTAGCTGCAGCACGAGTGATTGACTCTTCAAGTAAGTCTGCAAGTTTAACAGTACCGCCTGTACGTGTTTTGAATGGCTTGCCGTCTTCACCCATCATGGTGCCGAATGGGCAGAATTCATAACTTGTTTCATCACGTAATAAACCCGCTTTACGTGCTGTTAGCTCAACTTGATTGAAGTGTAAGCTTTGACGTGCATCTACAAAGATTAAGATACGATCAGCACCGAGTTTATTTGAGCGGTAATCACATGCAGCTAAGTCGGTTGTTGCATATAAGAAGCCACCACCTGATTTCTGTACGATAAATACTGAAGGCTCACCGTCTTTGTTAGCAAGCTCATCTAAGAACACCACTTGTGCGCCATCAGATTCAACAGCAATGTTTTTGTCTTTTAATAGCGCGATGATGTTTGCAAGTTCGCTGTTGTAAGCACTTTCTGCCATAATGTCATCTTGCGTAAGCGTTACGTTTAGACGTTTGTAAACTTCTTCAGAGTGCTTTACAGAAGTGGCAATGAATAACTTCCAAAGTTTTTCACAGTGTGCATCGCCGCTTTGCAATTTAACCACGTAGTTACGCGCTTTATCGGCGAAGCCTTCTTCATCATCAAAGCGTTTTTTCGCATCACGATAGAAGGTTTCTAAATCCGCAAGTGCAACAGATTCTAAATCAACACCTTGGTTGATTTGATCTTCTAAGTGTGCGATTAACATACCAAACTGAGTACCCCAGTCACCCATGTGGTTTTGACGAACAACTTCATCACCACGGAACTCAAGGGCACGAACAACCGCATCACCAATGATAGTTGAACGTAAGTGACCTACGTGCATTTCTTTGGCAAGGTTAGGTGATGAATAATCAACAACCACTTTTTGCGCTTTTGCATGTGGCGCAACAGCCAGCTTTTCGTCTTCATTTGCTGCTTTTAAGCTAGCTGATAAAAACTCAGGCTTTAAGTGAATGTTGATAAAACCAGGGCCTGCAATTTCTGTTTTTTCTGCGATATCAGCAAGGTCTAGGTTATCGATAATTTTTTGTGCTAGTTCACGCGGGTTTGATTTTAATTTTTTAGCCGCGCCCATTGCGCCATTGATTTGGTAATCACCAAACTGCGGGCGTGTACTTTGTGTAACCGCTGGATTTGTGTCTTCTGGTAATCCAGCTGCAACCATAGCTGCAATTGCTTTTTCGATTAAAAGAGTACGAATATTCATTGTAATTTTTACCTTTATGGCCCGCAGTACGGGCACTTAAATTTGATGCAAGCTTAGTGTATTAGTTTTCGCGTGTATGATTAAACTTGATGTCTGGATAGCGTTCCATCGATAAGTTCAAGTTAACACGGCTTGGTGCGATATAAGTGAGATTATCGCCGCCATCTAATGCTAAGTTGCTCTCGCATTTACGCTTAAATTCTTCAAACTTTTTAACATCGTCAGAGCTTACCCAACGGGCAGTGTTTACGCTGACACCTTCGTAAATCGCATCTACGTTGTACTCTGCTTTTAAGCGCGCAACAACCACATCAAACTGTAGTACACCGACCGCACCAACAATAAGGTCGTTGTTAATAAGTGGTCTAAATACTTGCACAGCACCTTCTTCAGATAGCTGAACTAAGCCTTTTAATAATTGCTTTTGCTTAAGTGGATCTTTTAAGCGAATACGACGGAATAATTCTGGTGCGAAGTTAGGAATACCACCAAACTTCATTTTTTCACCTTGTGTGAAAGTGTCACCAATTTGAATCGTGCCGTGGTTGTGTAAACCTATGATGTCACCCGCGTAAGCATCTTGCGCTCGCTCACGGTCACCGGCCATAAAGGTTACCGCATCAGAGATACTCACTTGTTTACCAATACGCACGTGGCTCATCTTCATACCTTGGCTATATTTGCCTGATACAATACGCATAAAGGCAATACGGTCACGGTGTTTAGGATCCATGTTCGCTTGAATTTTAAATACGAAGCCAGAGAAGCTCTCTTCGGTTGCAACAACTTGGCGGTCTTCTGTTTCGCGTGGTAGTGGTGCAGGCGCCCATTCTGTTAAGCCATCAAGTACATGGTCAACACCAAAGTTACCTAATGCCGTACCAAAATACACAGGTGATAGCTCGCCCGCTAAGAACAGATCTAAGTCAAATTCGTGTGATGCACCGACAACTAGCTCAAGCTCTTCACGAAGCTGCTCTGCCAGTTCGCTACCAATAGCTTGATCAAGCTCTGGGTTATCGAGTCCTTTGATTGTTCGAACTTCTTGAATAGTGTGGCCTTGGCCTGTGCTATACAAAATCGTTTCTTCACGGTGAATGTGATACACACCTTTAAACTCTTTACCGCAACCAATCGGCCATGTGATAGGTGCACAGGCGATGTTAAGCTCGGTTTCAACTTCGTCTAATAACTCCATTGGGTCACGAATATCACGGTCACACTTATTCATAAAGGTGACGATAGGTGTAGTACGTAAGCGTGTTACTTCCATTAATTTACGAGTACGATCCTCAACACCTTTCGCAGCGTCGATTACCATTAGACAAGAGTCAACCGCTGTCAATGTACGGTAGGTATCTTCAGAGAAGTCTTCGTGTCCTGGAGTATCAAGTAAGTTAACCAGACGCTCATTGTAAGGAAATTGCATAACTGACGTAGTAACCGAGATACCACGTTCTTTTTCCATTTCCATCCAGTCTGATTTTGCGTGCTGGTTTGAGCCACGACCTTTTACGGTACCCGCTTTTTGAATCGCTTGTCCGAATAACAGAACTTTTTCTGTAATGGTGGTTTTACCCGCATCCGGGTGCGAGATGATCGCAAAGGTGCGTCGTTTATTAATTTCGGTAGTTAAATTAGACATGTAAGCTGCTTTTAGTCATAACAAAGCGCACTTAACTGCCTTATAAATTATAAAGCTCGGTGCGCACTGTAAAAATAAAATAGAATTGCCGAGTATTATACCTTGTTTGTCTTAGCCAAAAAAGCAGCGATTGTAAGTAATTATTCACCTTGGGTTAGGGATTTTCGTTGTTCACTTTTTTGCTAAGCTTGTGTAATCAAGTTGTAACGCATACTATGGATAAATTGCACGGAGGATATTAATTTAGGTCATGAAAACCAGTAAGCTCAGTATTCGATTATTATGGTATATCACCCCATTAGTGATTTTACCTTTGTTGTTTTTAGGTGGCTTTACGTTAACCAATGTGACCAATTCAACAAAAAAACAAGCTGAGCTGATTGTGAGTCGCTTTGTTGAACAACAACAACAGAAGATCTTCAACTACATAGACTCGTTTCATTCTATTACGCGTTTATTATCAACGTCTCCAGTACTTGCCGACTTTTTGTCTCGAGAGCCGGGCTCTAAAAATCAATATATCGAGCGACTTGGCGAATTAATGAATGTATTTGCCAGTTATTCAGAAGCTTACCCAGATATAATTAGTATTAATTATGTTGCCCCAGACGGCAAAAGTGACGCTTTTTATTCAAGCCAATTGACTCCAGCGCCAAAGAGCTACCCGTTTTTCAAACAAGTACTCAAATCAAACCTGCGTCAACAGCAATTTATGATCCCCAAAGAAGACGGTTCGACCAGCCTCTATTTTGTGCATCCAATTTATAACATTGATTACTACCTAAAACAGCCTCAGCAGCTTGGCTTTATTGTGGTACATGTTGAGCCATCTATTTTAAACGCCAGTATTTTAGAAGCCCCATTTAATAACACCCTAAATTTATTCTTAACTACTAAAGGGCAAATTTTATTTAGCTCTGATTATGACCTGCGCGGCAACTACTTAAGTGAATATGAGCTCGAGCAAATAAAGAGATTAGCTGATTACGGAAAACTGGCCGATATTGAATTATCAAGTATCGATAAAGAAGAGCGAATTATCTACGCTGTGCAAATGACGGACGGCGACTATTTCATTTCAACAACTCCCAAAGATTTACTCTATCAGTCAGGTAAAGCAATTAGCTTAATAACTGCACTGATTGTAATTATCTCAGTGATCTCGTTACCAATTTTAATTTATATCGTTGTTCGTAATTTACTGTTAACCCCTGTCGAATTATTAGGTGCTGCAAGTCACCGAGTAGGTGATGGTGACTTATCAGTTTATTTACCTGCGCATACTAACGATGAAGTGGGTGTCTTATTTAACGATTTTAATCACATGGTAAATCAAATTCGTGACTACCAAGATGAACTCGAAGAGTACAAACACCACCTTGAAGAAAAAGTAGAAAGCCGAACTAAAGCGCTTGAAGCTATGAATAACAAACTTGAAGTGGCTATTGCCCAAGCTGAACAAGCAAACCAATTAAAGAGCCGCTTTTTAGCAAATATGAGCCATGAAATTCGCACCCCACTTACCGCAATCATGGGTTTTACTGAGCAACTGCTACACAACAAAGATGCGGTGAATGATGAGCAGCATTTAAGTACAATTTTGCGAAACTCTAAACACCTTTTAGAGCTCATAAATAACATTCTCGATTTATCTAAAATTGAAGCAGAAAAACTGGCTGTCGAACGAAGCCCTTGCTCGGTTGTTCAATTAATTCATGATATTGATTCAATCATTCGTCCATTAGCGAATCAAAAGCAACTGCAGTTTAATATTAATTACAACTTACCAATTCCTCAAAGCATTAACAGTGATACCACACGCTTAAAACAAATATTAATAAACATTGCTAGCAATGCCGTTAAATTTACTGAGCAAGGCTTTATCTCGCTTGATATTCACTATAACGATGAGCGACAGCTATTAGAGTTTGTCATTGAAGATACCGGAATTGGTATGTCTGAGCGTGAAGTTGAGCGAGTATTTAAACCGTTCGAACAAGCCGATGCCACAACAACTCGTCGATTTGGTGGAACAGGCCTAGGTTTATGTATTTCAAAGAACTTGGCTCAGCTATTAGGGGGAGATGTAAAGCTTGTCAGCGAGCTAGGTAAAGGTAGTAGCTTTACCGTGCAAGTGGCCTGTCATTTAAACCCTGAACAATTACAACGTAATGCGTTTATTCACAACTACGAACAATTGTCTCCGGGTTCAGATACACAATTATCCTTCGCTGAAAATAGTTTTGATGCTCATATTTTAGTGGCTGAGGATAATCCAGATAATCAATTATTGATAAAACTATTGCTACAAACTTGGGGGCTCGAACCTGACATTGCGAAAAACGGCGCTGAAGCCGTAGAAATGGCTCTGGTTAATGACTATCAGTTGATTATCATGGATATGCAAATGCCAGTAATGGGTGGATTAGAAGCAACGCAAATGCTCCGTCATGCTGCATACGATGGCCCTATCATAGCCTTAACAGCAAACGTTATGAAAAATGACGTTGATACTTATTTAGAAGCTGGTTGCGATGAGGCACTGGCTAAACCAATCGATAAACACGCTCTCGAGAAAGTACTAGTTAGCTACTTAAATATTGAAAAAGACAGTCAAAATAAATGGGAAAACTTACTGAAAAGTGAGAAATTCCAACAGATCAATGATAACTACCGTTCTAAACTGCCTGATTATTTAAGCCAAGTGGTACGACTGTATCGTGCAAAAGAGTGGGAGGCATTACGATCTCTTGCACACAGTATTAAAGGCAGCGCAGGGTGTTTTAGCTTTGAAGAAATCCACAAAACGGCAGGTCAACTAGAAATGGCATTGAGCACGAACCAAATGGCACAAGTTGCAGACTGTTATGAAGCACTCATTAGTGCCCTAAAAGAGGCCGCTTAACTAAAGCCTTAAAGTTAGCCCCATCAAAATAGCATCTTCATTACCTGTCGCAGTTGGGTAGTAGTTTTTACGCACTGACATTGAGCTAAAGCCTGCACTCTCGTACAAACCAATTGCAGGTTTGTTTGATTCTCGTACTTCTAAAAATAAGTTCTCTGCTTGGTATTGCTCACCATGCTCAATAAATGCGTTTAATAATTGTTTTGCAATACCCTGCCCTTGATACGCTGGCGCTACACAAATATCCATTAGAGTAAAGTCTGGCCCTGCTTGTTCACCGATGTAAAAGCCAAGCATTTCATCATCACTAAAGGCTGCAAGGTTAAAATAGCGACCAGCTAAACACGACAGCATGGTCTTTTCTGTCCACGGATGACTATGACAGGCACTTTCAATAGCCATTAACTGGCTAATATAGGTTGCATCTACAGGTTTAAAGCTTATCAAGTTGTTCACCAATTAAAGACCAAAGTTGTTTTTTCTGCTCAGCTGTGAGCTTCTCACTCGGCAAGGCTAAACAGCCATCCTGCCAGCTAATATTCTCAGCTTTTACTACCTGTGTGATCACTATTGGAGCAAACGCTTTTTCAAGATCTTGATGTAGCTGCAGTGGAAGTACTAAAGGTGCTTGTGCTGTTACAGTGACTTGTTCATCCTGAGTTTCAGGCACAGTTCGATAATGTTGTTTTAACTCGAGTGATTGTACAGAGAATATCGCAGCGTAACTTGGATTCATAACAACTCAATCATGATTAAGAGCAAGTAATATAGGAAGATTTGCGATTAAAGTAAAGCAGGAAGAAATGGCAGGGGCGGAGAGATTCGAACTCCCAACCGTCGGTTTTGGAGACCGCTGTTCTACCAATTGGAACTACGCCCCTGCAATGACGACGAATTATATAGAGCTTTTTTCAAAGGTAAAGTAAAAAAACACAGTTTTTAGTTTAACTGCTTCTTAAATAAACAAAACGGCGAATTAGCACGCTAATTCGCCGTTTTGATTTTTTGCGACTCGTCGCTTTGAATATTGAAATGCACAAGGCATGAGAAAATAGGAAGCCATTAATTAACTAAAATTAAAGCCAATGTTACTTATTCGCAATTTATTGAGTATCAACAGTAACCGCCCTTGAAAAAGGAACATGTGATGACCACTTTAACCTTATGATTAATAGACACAGTAATCACATTTCATATTCATGCTATTCAGCAATAACAACTGAATAAGCAAATACAAAAAATAGGTACCAGCAGGAGGAATTCAGCCTCCCCTACTTTGCTCAGAAAAATTGGGGGTGAGGCCATCCTATGGCATTCTGCTGAAAACAACATTGAGAGGTTAAAATGAGCCAATTATTTAGTGCCGCGAAAATCGGAGAGCTCAATCTTACAAACCACATAGTTATCGCACCAATGTGTCAATACTCCGCTGAATCTGGACAGGCTAGCTCCTGGCACCGCATGCACTATGGTTCGCTGGCAACGTCTGGCGCTGGATTGCTAATTTTGGAGGCCACAGCTGTTGAACCTATTGGCCGTATTTCAGCGGGAGATTTAGGACTGTGGGATGACGCGACAGAAGCCGCATTAGACAGTGTTTTGTCTGATGTTCGCGCCTGGTCTCCCATTCGTATAGGTATTCAGCTTGGTCATGCCGGGCGAAAGGCTTCTTGTCATGTGCCATGGCAGGGAGGTCATAAATTGACGATGGATGAAGGTGGCTGGCAAACAGTTGCTCCTTCCGCGTTGGGCTTCAATGAGCAAGACGAAACACCAGAGTCACTCGACTTAGCGGGTCTTGCGCGTATTAAACAGGCGTTTGTTGACAGCGCAATTCGTGCAGTACGTGTAGGAATTGATCTAATAGAAATCCATGCGGCGCATGGTTACCTACTCCACCAATTTCTTTCTCCACTAAGTAACCAAAGGCAGGACCAATATGGTGGTTCGCTGGAAAATCGCCTACGCTTTCCTCTTGAAGTATTTGAAGCTGTGCGTAAAGCCATCCCTTCTTCAGTCCCTGTTGGAGTTCGTCTCTCGGCAACTGACTGGGTTGATGACGGTTGGGATGTTGAGCAATCGATTGTGTTTGGTCAGCAACTAGAACAGCTGGGTTGTGACTATCTGCATGTTTCCAGTGGTGGGCTTTCGCCGCAGCAATCCATTGATGTAAAACCAGGGTATCAGCTTCCGTTTGCTAGTGCCATTCGCCAACAAGTTACAATACCGGTAATAGGTGTAGGCTTAATCACTGAGCCTCAGCAGGCTGAAGAAGCGCTGAAACAAGGGGATGCTGATTTGGTTGCATTAGGTCGCTCTGTGCTTTTTAATCCGCATTGGCCTTGGCAAGCTGCCGTTGCGCTAGGTGCTCAGGTTCAGGCTCCGCCTCAATATTTGCGCTCTGAACCACATGGCTCGAAAGGTACGCTTGTTTAACCTTAAATATTTAACAGGCTGACTACAACGCGCACAAAATTTAAACGGTGGGCTATCGATACTTCTCCATTTTCTTTGCGCCAAGATGGAAACTGTTATGAAGTATCTGCAGCTCAGCAAAAAAACTCGTACTGTGTCACATATTCTGTGTAATCGAAGACTAAATAGCTATTGGTGCTAACTCATTAAACGTCACATTTGTCACGAGAGTTTAAGCTTCATGGCTGACAAAAGTGTTAACAGGAAGACCTTGTCACTTAATCACAAACTCTTATCAGCACAAATGTGTGCTGTGTTCAGCCTCTTTGGTTGGCTATTTACTCAGATTTGGCACGCTTATGCAGAGTTAGAGCTGTTGTCGATTTCTGGATTTGCTGATTTCTGAAAACCAACAGTCATTATCCCTATAAAAAAATGCCAGTCAGTAAAACTGACTGGCATTTTTTATTGGCTTAAGGCTTTATTAGCTCTTTTGAGCTAGCCCTATTCCCATTCGATTGTTGCCGGTGGTTTACCTGAAATATCGTAAACAACACGTGAGATACCATCGATTTCGTTGATGATACGGTTAGAAACCACACCTAAGAACTCATAAGGTAAGTGTGACCAACGTGCCGTCATAAAGTCGATTGTTTCAACACAACGCAGTGATACAACCCAGTCGTATTTACGCGCATCACCCATTACACCTACCGATTTAACTGGTAAGAATACAGTGAATGCTTGGCTTACTTTGTGGTAAAGCTCAGCTTTGTGTAGCTCTTCGATGAAGATAGCATCTGCGCGACGTAGTAAGTCACAGTACTCTTTCTTGATTTCACCAAGTACACGAACACCTAAACCAGGACCCGGGAATGGGTGACGGTAAAGCATGTCGTAAGGTAGACCAAGCTCAAGGCCAATTTTACGTACTTCATCTTTGAATAGCTCACGTAATGGCTCTACAAGACCCATTTCCATGTCGTCTGGTAAACCACCTACGTTGTGGTGAGATTTGATTACGTGTGCTTTGCCTGTTGCTGATGCAGCAGATTCGATTACGTCTGGGTAGATAGTACCTTGACCTAACCATTTAGCGCTTTTCAGCTTTTTAGCTTGCTCGTCAAATACTTTAATGAAAGTATGACCAATCGCTTTACGCTTATCTTCTGGGTCTGACTTACCAGCTAAGTCTGCTAAGAATTGATCTTCAGCATCTACTTTAACAATGTTTAGGCCAAACTTGTTGCCAAACATGTCCATAACTTGCTGACCTTCGTTTAAACGAAGTAGACCGTTATCAACGAATACACACGTTAACTTGTCGCCGATTGCACGGTGAATAAGCATAGCTACAACAGATGAATCAACACCACCTGATAAGCCTAAGATAACTTCGTCGTCACCCACAGTTTCTTTAATACGCTCGATAGCATCATCGATAATTTTAGCTGGTGTCCATAGCTTTTCACAGCCACAGATATCAATTGCAAAACGCTCAAGTAAACGTTGACCTTGATGAGTGTGAGTTACTTCTGGGTGGAACTGTACGCCGTAGAAACGCTTTTCTTCCCAAGACATTGCAGCATGTGGACATGTTGATGTTTTAGCAGTAGTTTTGAAAGTATCTGGAATTTCCATTACTTTATCGCCGTGGCTCATCCAAACGTCTAGTACGCCAGCACCGCCGTCAGTAATGTGGTCTTCGATAGCATCGAATAACGCACAGTTACCTACTTTCTCAACTTGCGCATAACCAAACTCTTTCTTATCAGAGCTGTGTACGCTACCACCCAGTTGCGTTGCCATTGTTTGCATACCGTAACAGATACCAAGTACTGGAACGCCTGCGTTAAATACATACTCAGGAGCACGTGGGCTGTTTTCAAGTGTTGTAGACTCAGGGCCACCCGACAAAATAATACCTTGTGGATTAAATTCGCGGATTTGCTCTTCAGTTACATCCCATGCCCATAACTCACAGTAAACACCAATCTCACGTATACGACGTGCGATTAACTGTGTGTATTGCGAACCAAAATCTAAAATGAGAATTCGTGAATCGTGAATGTCTTTGCTCATGGAGTATCTCGTTAGTCAGGAACTGCTCCCAAAAAGGGAGATGATCAATAAATTAGGGCTAGCAAATGCTAGCCCATGTAATTTCAATACCTTAAGGTAATTAACCTAAGCGGTAGTTTGGCGCTTCTTTGGTAATTTGCACGTCGTGAACGTGTGACTCACCCATACCAGCTGAAGTAACGCGAACAAATTGAGGTTTAGTATTTAACTCTTCAATTGTTGCACAGCCCGTTAAGCCCATTGCGCTGCGAAGACCGCCCACCTGTTGGTGAATGATTGTCGCGATAGGACCTTTATAAGCAACACGGCCTTCGATACCTTCAGGAACAAGCTTGTCTGCTTCGTTCGATTTTTGGAAGTAACGGTCTGATGAACCTTCTTTTTGGTTCATAGCGCCAAGGCTACCCATACCACGGTAAGACTTGTAGTAACGACCTTGGTATAGCTCAACTTCACCCGGTGCTTCTTCAGTACCCGCTAACATTGACCCCACCATTACACATGATGCACCGGCAACAAGTGCTTTTACGATGTCACCAGAGAAACGAATACCACCGTCAGCGATAACAGGAATATCGCGGCCTTTTAAGCCTTCAACTGCGTCAGAAATAGCCGTAATTTGTGGTACACCACAACCTGTTACGATACGAGTAGTACAAATAGAACCAGGGCCAATACCTACCTTAACAGCGTCAACACCTGCATCAGCAAGAGCAATCGCACCTTCAGCTGTTGCAACGTTACCTGCTACGATTTGTAAATCTGGGTATGTTTGACGTGTTTGAGCAACACGGTCGATTACACCTTGTGAGTGGCCATGTGATGTATCGATAAGTAATACGTCAACACCTGCTTCAACAAGGGCTGCGATACGCTCGTCAGTACCTGGACCAACACCAACAGCGGCACCTACACGAAGACGACCTTGCTCATCTTTACATGCGTGTGGCTTGTCTTGTGCTTTTTGATAATCTTTTACAGTGATCATGCCTTTTAATTTAAATGCATCATCAACAACAAGAATTTTTTCGATACGGTGCTCGTGCATTAGACCTAAAATCTCATCACGGTCTGCACCTTCTTTTACAGTAACTAACGATTCTTTTTTCGTCATTACTGTAGAAACTGGCTGTTCAAGCTTAGTTTCAAAACGCATATCACGGCTTGTTACAATACCTACAAGGTTATTGTCAGCATCGGTTACAGGGAAACCTGAAAAACCTTTTTCTTCTGAAAGCGCGATAGCATCAGCAATTGTAAGATCCGCAGTCACAGTAACAGGGAAAGAAACAATACCTGCTTCGTACGTTTTTACTTTACGTACGTTTTTAGCTTGCTCTTCAATTGTCATGTTTTTGTGGATGAAACCTAACCCGCCTTCTTGCGCTAAAGCAATCGCTAAGCGAGCTTCTGTAACAGTATCCATAGATGCTGAAACTAGCGGCAAGTTAAGATTGATACCACGCGTTAAACGAGTTGAAATATTTGCCGTGTGTGGCAAAACAGTAGAATGACCTGGTACTAAAAGTACGTCGTCAAAGGTAAGAGCTTCTTTAGCGATTCTTAGCATAGTGCAACTTCTCACATGTGGATCTGAGTATAAGGAATTGCGGCCAAATTTTATCAGCGTTGTTGGCACGAGTAAATAAAATTATTCATTTATTTGTGTTAAAGTACACACAGATTTTTTTACTGGGGTTTTTAATGGCTTTCATGCAATCAACACAGCCTGTTTATACAGTCTCGCGACTAAATAAAGAAATTCGTCATGTTTTAGAGCAAGGCTTTTCGTCGCTGGTATTAAACGGCGAAATTTCTAACTTTATTGCCCCAGCCTCAGGACATTGGTACTTCACTTTAAAAGACGACCGAGCACAAGTAAAAGCAGCGATGTGGCGTGGCAATAATCGCGGTCAAACGTTCCGCCCGAGCAATGGTGCACAAGTGACCGTTCGCGCTCGCGTGTCATTGTATGAGCCCCGCGGTGATTATCAGCTGATTGTTGAACACATGGCCCCTGCCGGTGAAGGCTTATTAAAACAAGAATTTGACGCCCTTAAAATGCGCTTAGCTGCAGAAGGTCTATTTAGCTCAGCCCACAAAAAGCCATTACCAACCAATATAAATCGTGTTGGGGTGATCACCTCTGCCACAGGGGCTGCTATTCGCGATATTCTTACTGTATTAAAACGCCGCGCTCCGCAGCTTGAAGTCGTGATTTACCCAGCAATGGTGCAAGGTGCAGATGCCCATAGCCAACTAATAGAAAAAATAAACATCGCCAACCAGCGTAACGAAGTAGATGTTCTTATATTAGGTCGCGGTGGTGGCTCACTCGAAGATTTGTGGTGCTTTAACCATGAGCAATTGGCTCGTGCCATTTTTGCAAGTCACTTACCCATCGTTAGCGCCGTTGGTCACGAGGTCGATACCACGATTAGTGATTATGTCGCCGATATTCGCGCAGCCACTCCTTCAGCTGCTGCGGAGCTTGTTAGCCCAAACAGCGAAGAGCTGCACAACAAAGTTAAGCAGTTAGTTAGACACTTAAATCATGCCTTTAAACATTCATTGGCAGTAAAACGCAGTACCGCAACGCAATTTGAGCACCGCTTACAGCTTTGTCATCCGCGTAATCAACTCAATCAACAAGCGCAAAAATTAGATGAGCTAAGTTTAGCCTTACACGGCGCGATGAATAGTAAAATTCAGCGATATGAGCGAGTACTTGCTAACTTAACACCACGCTTAATGCAACGTTCTCCTGAAAAGCAGTTAGCTAAGAGCGAGCATCAGCTGGCGCAATTACATGCTAGGCTTACACAGGCAATGCAACAACAGCTTTCAGGTTCTCGAAACAAGCTTTCATTACAGGCGAGTCGTTTAGATTCTGTGAGCCCGCTCAGTGTGTTGGCGCGTGGTTACAGCATTACTAAAAACCAACAAGGTGGGGTGGTGAAATCGGTTAACGATGTAAGTTCTGGTGAGCTTATAACTACTGAACTTGCCGATGGTCAACTGCAATCAAAAGTTGTATAAAATTACTCCGTGCTTGCAATAATGGTTAGGCTATCGTCACTTGAGGTGGTGGAAGTAAATTTAAATTGCTTCCACCAGCTTTGCTCCACCATTTTATCGGTCATGTTACGCCAATAATGGCTTGGCAACTCATCAACCCCCTCTGGTTGCAGCAGTTTAAACTGACAAACTGAGCTTTTGCATCTAGAGATACTCAATTCTGGCTGCACGGGTAAGTCTGCCATAATTAAAAAGTCGCTCATGGCTGTTTCAATTTGGTAAGCCCACGCCTCATCTCGAGATTGCTCTTCTAATAAAGTATAAAGATCCTCTAGATGTGAGTTGATTTGCTGCGGAGGTATCGCACTTGAACGGTAACTGGCAATCACCGCTTGTTGGTTTTCGACTTGTAACTTCAGCTCTGCGACTTGTTGCTCAAGCTCGCTTTCGCTAACAGCTACTGAATTAACTTCAGCGACTTGTTTTTTAATAACAGGCGCTACAGCAGTGGCTTGCTGCTCAGGGGCTTCCATTGTTTGCATTTCAACAAATTCTTGCTGATAAGTTTGCGGCTGATGCTGTGGGTCAGGTTGAAAAAATGACATGGTTACAGCGCCACAAATAAATGACGCTATAACAGCTAATCCAAAAGATAATTTAGACAATTCCATTGCACTTTATTGGTGTAAAACTACAACATAGCACTGGTGTGCGATGCATTACTAGCGGTAGTCGTACCATCATCTAAAAAGTTTTGGTTCATGCTTTCTGCTGGGCAAGGGCAGCTTGGTTTACCCACAACTTTAGCTGGTACACCAACAACCGTAGTGTGTGCTGGAACCGCACTCAGCACCACAGAATTGGCACCAATACGCGCCCCCTCACCTACTTCGATGTTACCCAGTACTTTTGCACCCGCGCCAATTAATACGCCGGCACGAATTTTAGGGTGGCGATCACCTTGCTCGTTACCTGTACCACCTAAGGTTACTGATTGAAGAATCGATACGTTATCTTCGATAACCGCTGTTTCACCAATTACAATCCCAGTTGCATGGTCAAACATAATACCATGGCCAACTTTACAAGCAGGATGGATATCAACGCCAAAAACCTCTGAGGTTCTACTTTGAATGAAGCGAGCAAGCTCTTTTCGGTTTTGTTGCCATAAGCAGTTTGCGAGTCGATGAGCCTGAATTGCATGGAAGCCTTTTAGATTAAGAATGACAGTTAAGTAACTATCGGCTGCAGGGTCGCGATCTTTAACTGCTTTTATGTCATGAGCAACATGCGTTAGCATTAAGTCACATTTAACAAAGGCTTGGTCGAATAATTCACGAATAGTAAACGCCGAAACCACCGCATCAGCGAGTTTATTAGCAACAATAAAACTCAGCGCTGAACCTAAACATTCATGATTTAACACACACGAATAAACGTGACTTGCTAAAAGCGGTTCACGGGAAACGACTTCGTTTGCTTCTTCACGGAGCTTTTGCCAAATTTCATGACGCATAATATTGCCTTTCTGGTTGTACCTAACTGCTAAGGCTTAAGTTTAACGGATTTGTAGCAAGATGTACTAACCCGTTGTTTATTTGTTCTGGTTATATCTAATAACCAGAGTAGCAAAACCACTTTTTGCTCATTTTAAGGGAGTTTTAAGGCTATCTCATATGACAGAAGCAAACTCAGAGCTGAAGCCAACAGTTAAATTAAACTTCTTATATTTCAATAACAAAACAGATATGACATCTTACCTGTCATATGCCAAAATAGGCACTGGCATATCGCTGACGGCGTAAAAAACAAAAATAATCATTAAATTTACATCATCAACTTAACAAGGAAACGATGATGAAAAACGACGTACTAAACTCACATAAACTAGGTTATAAATTTTACTTTCAAGATGGTGATAACCAAATCGCATGCTTTGGTCACATCATGAGCGGTAAAGAACAAATATATGTAAACGACGAATTGGTTAGTGAAAAGCGCAGCTTCGGCTTTAAAAGTCATCACGACTTTAACTACCAAGATACTGCTTATGCTGTCGATTTTGAGATGCAAAGCATACTCACAGGCAAGCTTGAATGTTCGTTTTACAAAGCTGGTAAATTAGTAAAACAAAGCACACAAACCGCGCTTACTGATAACCCAAAACAAGTGGCTATGGTTACCTTAGGCTGTTTTATTGGTGGTGCAATATTTGGTTACGCAGTCGTTACTTTCATTGAACCGTTTCTTGGGAAGTAACTGATGCAGCTGAATCCCAATACAATCAAGACGCTTAGACTTAAATTCGATTGGACGCAGCAGCAATTGGCCGATGCCTGTGATGTAAGCCTACGTACCATTCAGCGAGTTGAAAAAGAAGGTGCGGCATCAAAAGAAACCACCATGAGCCTATGCGCAGTATTTGAAGTACGCCAAGGTGAGCTAATTAAACTCGATGACGATGTATCTGAACAAAGCGCAACACACGCAGTGAGTAAGCAAAATCTCGCTGCAATCGTAGCGGCTTCTTCGTTTATTAGTTTTGCTCTTGGTATGGCGACGGTATTAGTTATTTTTTAGGAGCAGCCAATGACCAAGGAACAACGTGGCTATGCAACACTTATAGCCTTCATGAAAGTAGCAATATTGTGCGGCATTGCCGTGAAAATTGCCTCTTTATTTTAATAAGTTCTCTGTCAGAGTTGAGCCTCGGGCTTGATTCTGACACGAAGCTGCATCCCAAAACGACGTAATTTTCTAAAATACGTTTTGCCACCTTCCTCGCTATTATCAGACGTATCCATATATTCTTAAAAAGCAGCAGCACAGAAAAGCTAGCTATTTAGGATTATTTTTTACGACCATAACAGTGAAAACTTATCATTTGTTGCTAATCTTACATAAGTGGTATTGGCTGGGTAATAATGTGGTTGAGTCAAAAGAATTCTTAAAATTAATACTCGATAGCATCTCTGAGCATATCGTAGTTATCAATGAACTAGGTGATATCATCTTTGTTAATCGCAGTTGGCAGACTTTTGGCCAAGATAATAATTGCAGTTGTGACGTGCAGTGGCGCCAACAAAACTATTTAGCAATTTGTGAATCAGCTGCAAAACAAGGTGATGAATTTGGTATAAAAGCACTCGCAGGCCTACAAAAAGTCATCAACAGTCAACAGCAAGAATACTATTTAGAATACCCTTGCCACAGTGATACTGAAAGCCGCTGGTTTTTGATGCGTGCAGTACCACTAGAATATCAATCACAGCGCTATGTCGTTATTAGTCACTTAAACATTACTGAAAGAATGCGAGCAGAACAGCAATTAAAAATGCTCGCGCACATTGACGGCCTTACTCAACTTGCGAATCGTCGCCATTTCGACAATTTCTTTGAACAAGAATGGAGTCGCTGTTTACGTTTAAAACAGCCCATTTCTATAGCCATGATTGATCTTGACCATTTCAAGTTGCTTAATGATAACTTTGGCCATTTAGTCGGCGATATTTGCTTAAAAAGTCTAGCAAACTTGCTTACACAATTTGCCCGCAGACCCAGTGATTTATGTGCAAGATACGGGGGAGAAGAATTTGTATTAGTTTTGGGTAACACACATAGCGAGCAGGCCTATCAACTACTCTCTCGGTTTATGACGCAATTAACCGAGCTACATATTGAAGAGTTGCATAATCAACAACTAACCGTAAGTATTGGTTTAGCAACTTTAGTGCCTGGTTTTTTAGACAATGCGACCACGTTAATTGACATGGCTGACAAAGCCCTTTATCAAGCAAAAGAAACAGGTCGAAACAAGCTAGTTGTTGCACAAACACAAACTGACATTGTGAGCAAAATGCCCCTAACTAGGGGCATTGAATAGCGGTTATTGGAATACCTTTTCAACATCAAGTACGCTGATATTTTTTGCAGGTATCGCAAGTTTATAGTCAGCAATCAGTTTGTCTTCAGCAACAAGCTCTGCTGGTTTTTCAGCGTTATACACCATAGGTGATGTTTGCTCTGAGGCTAGGCGTTTTTGCATGTCTTTGCCATCACCGGTAATAAACACATAGTGAATATTCTCAGTTTGCAGGTTATCGCGAATAACACGGTTAACATCATCAAGGGTTAGCTTTTCAAGCTTGCCGCGCACATAGTCAACAAAGCTCTCAGTGTTGTAGAACTCACTATCAAGCGCATAGCCTAATTGGCGATCTTGGCTTGCAACCATTTGTGGCACAAAGTTAATTAAGAAGTTACGAGTCGCTTCAAAATCTTCTTTGCTGATGCCATTTTTAATTAGCTTATCAAGCTCAAATAACGCTGTACGCGTTGCAAAGTGCGCATCGTTGTTAGAACGAAGCGGACGTAACCATACTTGGAAAATTTGCTCTGAACGACCTAAATTAGCATCAGGTTTTGTTTGGAACATACCACGCGGGAAGTACTCAATATACGCGTAGTCACCATAGTTCATACCACGTGTTTGACGAATGCGCTGATACAAGAAGCTGTTTGAGCTGCGGTGTTCGCCAAAGTAAGAGCGAACTAACCAAAGCGCTGTCCAGTCATCGCTGCTACGAATAGTATCGATTGGGAAACCAAATGATACAGCGGTAGATTGCGCTGATTTTTCAACAATAGTCGCATGATGACCTTTTAGCGCTGGTGCATCTGGGATCATTAAGCGGCTTTCTTTACCTTGTGGAAGCGATGTTAAATCTTTCATCATTGCTGATTTAACTTCACTTGGAATAGCACCAATTAAACCAACCGTTAATTTTGATTGAGTAAACTGCTTAGCATAAAACGCTTTCACATCGTCAAGTGTCAACGCTTCAAGGTCTGATAAATCACCATAGTTATAGCTTTCGTATGGGTGACCTTTATAAAGCTGATGATAAAGCACTTCTTTACCTAACTCTTCGTCATTTGATGCTTTAAGGCCTGCTTTAATGCTATCGATAAGCTCTTTTTTCAGACGCTTGAAATCATCTTCTCTAAAGCCAGGGTTTAACAACTGGTCGCTAACAAGTGCATACCACTTCGCTGCATTGTCTTTGTGCACACGGCCACGTATTGAAATCATTTCTTTATCGATTTGATAGCCAAAGCTTCCCGCCAATGGGTATAAGGCTTTTTGAATATCTTTATAGCTCATAGTTTCTGAGCCACCTTGCGCTATCATCGCAGCAGTGAGTGCAGCTAAACCTTTTTTACCTTGTGGATCAGCCGCTGCACCGGTATTAAATAACCAGTTAACATCAACTAAAGGTGAGCTATTTGTTTTATCAAGTACTTTAAAGTGACGTTCTGTTGGGGCTTGTTCAATACTTGCAACCAGCGCGTTTAAATCAACCTCTTGTTCAAAACCAGCCACTTTATCAAGCGCCGACATTGTCACAGTAGTGCGGCTTGAATCAACAAAATACTTGTTTGCTACCGCTTTGATATCTTCAGGAGTGATGCTATCAGCAGTTGCGTACAGTTGGTTAATAACCTCAGGGTCGCGCTCAAAATGCATGTAGCTTGCAAGCGTTGACGCAATTGACTGCGATGAATCAAGACCATTAATAAAGCTGTATTTAAGGTTTGATTTTAAATCCGCTAACTTTTGTGCATCAACTAACTCAGTACGTGCTTGTGCATAAGTACGGTTAATCGCATCACGGGCTTTAGCAAGGTCCGCTTCGTTTTCGACTTTTACAAACACATGTAATAAACCCGGATCTTTAGTATCTGGGTTATAGGTAAACATTTGGCTAGCAATTTGTTTATCAACAACTAGCTCTTGATAAAGTGCCGAGTTGTTAGAGAAATAAAGCTGCGAGATTAAATCAAGGGCTGCACGGTCTTTTTGGGTTGGATCCCATGCCGTGCCTTTGTAAGACACAAGCAACCAGTGACCTGGTAAACCATCATTTTTTTCATGTACATATTTTGCAGCTTGTTGTTTTGGCTCAACAGGAATTTCTGCTTGGTAATCGCCCTTTTTCCAGTTACCCCAATGCTTTTTCACCATTGCCATGGTTTCTTGTGGATCAACATCACCAACAATGACTAAAGATACATACTCTGGTTTATAAAATTTAGCGAAAAACTCTTTACCATATGCCATTTGATCAGGCATAGCTTCAATGTCTTCAAAAAAGCCCATCGTGGTATGCTTATACGTGTGCTTTTCGAATGCTTCGTTACGAACAGCAGAAAGTAACTTGCGAATTGGGCTGGCATTATTCTTTAGATACTCACCTTTAACAGTAAGCGCTTCAGTGCGGAACTGTTCTTCACTGTATGTGAGGTTTTGGAAAATATCGGCTTCGATTTCGAGTACTTTGTCTAAGTGCTCTTTTGAAAAGTTTAAGTGATAGTTAGTGTAATCGTTGGTCGTGTACGCGCGATTATCAACACCTGAATTCTTTAAAATATCTGAATACACATCTTGCGGGAATTTTTCAGAGCCTTTAAACATCATATGCTCAAAGAAGTGTGCAAAACCGGTTTTACCTGCTTCAACTTCGTTACGTGAACCTACCGATACCGGAATTTGCAGTGAAACTACATCTGGGTAATCGGTTTTTACCACCATCACGCGAAGGCCATTATCAAGCTCTTCTAAAAGGTAGTCTTGGCTGAATACACGACTATCGTCTTGGCTTGCTAGCTGCTCAATTTCGACTTCTTTAACCATAGTTGACTGTGAATTACTCGCGCAGCCACTTAGTGCTAGCGTTACAGCAACACTGGTTGCTAGTAATCTAAATTTCATAATGTTCCCTTGTTAGTTATTTTTTTCATGATCATTGCTGATTGATTATGCATCAAAGTGCCAGAAAATATGAGAGCCAGTGCAATAATTTATGTAAACAGGTGTGTCAATTTAGCGAAACGCTCGGCTTTCAATATGAGTAAAATTCATAGTCATTGAAAAACTTTCATGAAAAAAATCTATCTAGACGTCTAAATGGCTGCTATATTGTTTGTCATAGACATGAGCACGAGCTGGAATGAGGATTATGGCTTTGTCACTACAAGAGAAAATTGAAGACACCAATCAAGGCGTCTACCTAATTGGTACTACACCGCCAAAATCAGGCACAGATAAAGCCACATTAGAAACTATTGCGCAAAAGCTTCTTGGTCGTTTACACGAAATTGAATACGATGGTGTAATCATTTATGACATTCAAGATGAAAGCAGCCGTACAGCGATTCCGCGCCCTTTCCCATTCAAAGAGACTGTCGACCCGCGTGAGTATTCTAAGTTATTACGTAACTTATCTCAGCAAGATGTTATCACCTATAAAAGTGTTGCCCAGCGTGGCGAAGCTGAATTTACCGAATGGCTAAACGAAACTCGTAATGAGTTTGAGTTAAAAAACTTAGTGCTAGTCGGTAGTCCATCATCTGATGGTGATATCAAATTAAGCCTACCTGATGCATACAAAACCTTAGCAGAGCAAAATAGTGATGTATTTTTAGGTGGTGTTACGATTGCTGAGCGCCATGCGAGCAAGCGAAATGAACATGAAAGACTACTTAAAAAAACACAGCAAGGCTGTCAATTTTTTATTTCGCAAGCCGTCTATAATGCCCAAGCGACAATAGACTTGATCACCAGTTATGCTCGCAGCTGTAAAGCACAAGGCACAACACCAAAACGCATTATTTTAACGTTTACCCCTTGTGGTGGTGAAAAAACTTTAGAGTTTATGGAATGGTTGGGTATTTCTGTACCTGAGGCAACTAAGTACCGTATGCTCGATGCTGCAAATACTTTAAGCGAATCAGTGCGTATCTGCCGTGAAAATCTCGACTTAATTTTACAAAGCTGCGCACATTTAGATGTACCGCTAGGTTTAAATATTGAGAGCTTAACTAACCGTAAAGAAGAAATTGATGCATCAATCAATCTTTACCGTTTACTAAAAGCAATCATGGAATTAAACCTAGCTGAGAAGCAAATAGCTTAGCGTGCCGCCTTCGAGGCTTGCTTTTTCTCATACATATCTTCATCTGCCCGCTTTAATAGCTCAGCAAAATTTTCTTTTGGCTGAGCTATTACCCCTGAGCCAATACTTAAACTCGTGACAGGAATGCCCCGCTTTTCTAAATTTATCTGAAAAGCGGTATTAAGCTTATCAGCGATACTGTCTATGCAATCACCGGGCTGAACTTGCAATAAGGCAATAAACTCATCGCCCCCTAGGCGGCCGATAATATCGGTTTCACGTAGGCATTCTTTCATGGTGTCGGCTAAACAAATCAGTGCGAGATCGCCCACTTCATGGTCATACGTATCATTGAGTGGTTTAAAGCTATTTATATCGATAAATAAACAACTAATATCAAAACCAAGACGTTTCGATATATTTAATTTATGTTGGCAAAGCAGGTCTATTGCACGGCGGTTATAAATATTGGTCAGTGAATCGAGCATGGCAATTTCACGCATCTGTGTGAAGTTGTCTAAAAGCGCAAGGTCATCTTCGACCATATCGCGAAGCTGTTCTATCAATTCTAAAAAGCTCTGTTGATAATGGGTTTGTTTAAAATCCATTACGCAAAAAGTACCAAACGGGTCACCACTTGGCCAGCTAATAGGCACTCCAAGATAAGACTCAAAGCCATCTTTTACCAGCGGGCTGTCATCCCATTGACTATCTTGACTGGCATGATCAACATAGAGCGGTGCCATATCACGCAGTACTTTTTTACAGAAAATATTATCGTCAGCACTTAACTCGGCCCCCGCCTCATAGGGGTTTTCTTGCTGCTCACTGGAGACGATAATGCGATAAACATTATCAGTTTTGTGGACTATAAAGCCCGCGGGTGCAGAAAACAGCTCAGTCATGAGATCTATTGTTTTCTGCCACTTTGCTAAGGAGAATTGCTTATCAGCGCGGCGAAACGTCCATTTATTCTCTTCTAACATACTAAACTCTCATCTTTAGCCAGAGGATAGTATAAATATACGCCAAATTTAGGAACGTCTCCTACTTTTTTGCCCTAAAATACGTTTTTTATCGCGGGAACGTCGTGCTTTATTTGTATTTTTACGAACCTGTTTTGGCTCTTTTGTTAAGTCCGGCTCATAACCTGGTAACCACTGCGGCGTGAGCCTTGTGTCGAGCAATATATCTATTTCGTCCAGTAACCACTGCTCATCTATGCTAACTAATGACATCGCAACGCCTTTTTCGCCCGCACGCCCTGTGCGACCAATGCGATGTACGTAATCCTCAGCCACATAAGGCAGCTCATAGTTAATCACATATTTTAGTGAAGCAATATCAAGACCACGCGCCGCAACATCCGTTGCTACCAGCACCCTTGTTGCACCTGATTTAAAGTTTTGTAGTGCTTTATCACGCGCTCCTTGGCTTTTATCGCCATGGATAGACTCTGTTTTTAAGCCATCTTTACACATTTCTTTAGCGAGCAAATCAGCTGTTTGTTTAGTGCGAGTGAAGATCAGTACTTGCTGCCAATTTTTCATGCCAATCATATGAGAAACTAACTCTCGCTTACGATCTTCATCAACTGCATAAACTAGCTGCTCAATTTCAACCGCGGCTGAGTTACGCTTATTCACTTCAACTAATTTAGGATCATTCAATAACTGCTTACTGAGTTTAAAAACACTGTCATCAAATGTGGCTGAAAAAAGTAAGGTTTGGCGCTCTTTTGGCACATGACGCAAGATGCGTTTAATCTCATCAATAAAACCCATATCAAGCATGCGATCAGCTTCATCAAATACCAAGGTGCTAATATTTGAGAGTTTAATACTGCCTTTGATCAGGTGATCAAGTAAGCGTCCCGGCGTTGCAACTACAACCTGCGCCCCTTTAATGGCTTTAATTTGCGGACCAATACTAGCTCCGCCATAAGCAAGCGCGGCTTTGATATCAGTGTGCGCAGCGTAGCGCTCTACGCTTGCAAAAACTTGCTGGGCAAGTTCGCGGGTTGGCGTAAGAATAAGCACTTTGACGGCACTTGGTAGCGCTTCTAAGGACAATAGCTTATCTAATAAAGGCAAAACAAATGCTGCTGTTTTACCAGTACCCGTTTGTGCGCTGCCCATTACATCAGCACCAGCCAAAATAAGAGGAATAGTTTGCGCTTGAATAGCCGTTGGGGTGTGATAATTTTCGGCTTGCAATGCTTCTAAAAGCGCTGGTGCAAGATTTAACTCTGAAAAGGTCGCTGCTGACATGATATGAGGTACGTTTACTATAAAAGCGCTATTGTACGCTTAACACAATAAACAAAAAAGGCGCAATTAGCGCCTTTTCTATCAACCGAAAAAATCACACTGGTTTTAATGATTCTTTGCGCTGATTGTAAAAACTAATTAAATCATCAACGGTTGCTTGGCAATAGTCACGAATGCCAGAAACAAGCATGTGCTTTTCACCTGAACCTACTTTCTCGCCATTTTCTAACAAGTTGAAGCGAAGCGTAATTTTGCCGCGCTTACCTGTAAATTCAAAATCAGGCTCAGCAAACTGCAGTTCAGGTGAGCGGATATCTAGGCGGTCAAGGTTGATTAGCATTGACTCGTAAATCACCATTGGGCGCGCGGGGTTAATCATCACGTCTTGCTTACCCATTAGTGGAATGATCACATGCGGGAAAGTGGTGCCTGAAAACTCAACATAATTTTTAATTAAGCTATTTGTTAACTCAGGGCACTGGCTAACAGCCCCTTCTCGTTTCACTTTTAGCATGACTTTTTCGCCATCAGTAATGGCAAACTCATCAGCACCTTCAGGGAAAGTGAGCTTTGAATTTTCATCAACCATACCAGCAAATGTGAATTCCATTTTTTCACTTATGCCATAACGGTTTAAAACCAGCGAAAAAAGTAAATCGCCCGGTACACAAAACTTTTTAGCGTCTTTATCGTGTAATGGATTGAAATCATCAGCCACTAACTTGGCGAAACGACAGCCTTGCTCACGCGAGATTGAAACATAATCAGCATGTTGCTGATAATAAGGACTTAACATATTTGTTCACTGCTTAAACTACTTATAACCTGCCTATACTACCAGAAAAAAAATAAAGAGAGGTCGAATCTGTTAAAATTAAGCAAAGTTACTGAAAATAATAAAGCAAATATTAGCACTGCAACATTGTATCAATTTGTAGCAAGTGATTAACAAATCCATGCGAATAATAAGACTTACCCTTACAAGCCTGTAGTGAAAAACTATTAACTTAAACTAGATAAACATTCACTTCTCTTGATAAAACAACACACTAATGAATCAAAATAAATGACTCAATCTGACAAGCTGAATACATCTAAAGCAGTTGATCCCGCTATTTGTAGCTCAAAGAATAAATAAGGTATGATAATTGTGTTTTTTATCGTGTAATCACCATTTAGGTTGTATAAATAATAATTATAATAAGCGGCAAAGATAAGTACTCAAATGAGTGCTAGTTGGTTACATCAACGTTCGACGGTTAATGTTACTTTGAAAAAAAGACTATTAAAAATCAGAGATGTGCGTAAATGATCAAACGATTATATTTGGCATTGCTGCTTTTGTGTTTCTTTTTTTCGTCGCTGTGTTTGAGTGAAGAGTTTTCTAATCAGCCTTTTTTTAAAGTATCTCCCACCGTTTGTGTCACTGAAGCAAAACAAAAAGCATGTGAATTCAAAATACAAGTTCATTTTCGCATCGCCCCTTTTGATGAGTTATGTTTAGAAGTAACTCAACGCCCTCAGTACACCCAGTGCTACACACAAAATGACCTAATTGTTGAACAGCTTAATATTAAAACAAAGCACCCACTGACTATTAAATTAGTAAACCCATTGAGCAATCAGATTGTAAAAAAACAACTACTTTCAATAGCAAATTACGAAGCTAAAGATTACCGCATAAAACGGCGTTTTGGCTGGAGTTTATAATGCAGCATATTTTTTTAATTGAAGATGATGTGAAACTAGCAAGTTTAATTCAAAAGTTTTTACTAAAACATGGCTACACCATAGATGTGTTTAATACTGCTGAGGCCTATCGCAACAGCGACATCACCTTCATGCCTTCACTCATCATATGTGATGTTATGCTACCGGATGGCAATGGCTTTGAGTTAATTTCTCAGTTGAAAGAAAAGTACAGTTGCCCTGTCATTTTTCTAACGGCACTGGATTCTGTGCAATCACAAATTAAAGGCTTAGATCTCGGAGCCTACGACTATCTTGTCAAGCCTATTAAACCTGAGCTATTGCTGGCAAAAATAAAAACAATCATAGCTCATACCATCGGCCAAGATAGCTTTTCAAATGAGTATGACCTACTTCGGATTGACTCAAAGAAAAGAGATATCTTTTTTAAAGGTAAAGCACTCAACCTAAACGATAGTGAATTCGAGATCATTGCTTATTTGGCTAAAAACAGTCCGCAACCTGTTTCCCGTGAAGTTTTATTTAAACATGTCATTGGTCGTGAATACGACGGGTTAGACCGTGCTATTGACCTTAAAATCAGCCGCTTAAGAAAGAAACTAAAAGAAACGATTAGCGAGCATAAAGAGTCGCTTGATATAAAATCAGTTAGAGGTAAAGGTTACAGCTTGGATATCTCGCATTAATGAAGCAGCAGTTTTTTAAATTATATTTAATCATCACAGTGAGTCTAATCGCTTTAGTTCTCGCGTTTGGGCAGCTGTATAATGAATTTTTTTCTGAGCATGAGCCGAGTATACAACTCAGCGTCCATGAGCTTACACAAATCGCCGAACATAAAGATTCACGGATCAGCACCTTAAACCAAAATGAGCTAGTGTTACCAAGTTCTTTACAAACTACTTTCGAAAACGATGGCATTATTAGTGTGGTCGAAAATAATCAACAGTTTGTGTATCTCAAAGGCAGCAATGGAACTATTCAAAAAGTAGGCCCGATCACTTTGATTTCGCAGACCAAAACAGACTGGTTTGCGTTCTTTGCTTTTTACCTATTACTCGGTGCTATGATCCTAGTGTTTATTCGCCCCGTGTTTCGTGATTTAAGCTCGTTACAGCGCGCAGCGTACCAATTCAGTAAAAAACCGCAGCGGATCGAGCTTGATATTAAGCCTAACTCGTCGATTGCACCGCTTGCTAGTACCTTTACTCACATGTCTGAACGCATTAACAAATTCGTTCAGCTTCATAATGATTTATCACGTATTATTTCTCATGAAATTCGCACTCCCCTTACACGTATGCGGTTTGCTTTATCCATTGCTGACGTAGAACCAGAGCAAAGTAGCCAAATAGAACGCGATATCGATGAGATTGAACTGCGTTTGGAGCAGTATTTATCGTTTGCTCGCTTAGAGCATCAACAAAGTGTGTTTAATCAAGATAAAGTTGATTTAACTAAGCTAATCAATTGTGAAATTGCTAAGTTCGATTTGTATAAAGAGCTCAAATTTATTGCAAAGTTAAAAATAGATACTGCATATTGTGAAGCGAGCTTTATGGCTATTGCAGTGCAAAATTTACTGATCAACGCCACAAAATACGCAAAACACACTATCCAAATAAGTAGTGAAGAACAAGCAGCCCATTACTCTATAAGCATTACAGATGATGGCCCCGGTTTACCAATAAATGCCGATGCCTTAATAGAGCCTTTTAAACAAGGTGAAGGTGATAAGCTGGCCAGTGGTTATGGATTAGGACTTTATATAGTCCATCGTATCGCTAGCTGGCATGGCGGTAAAATTAGCTTAGCTAATAGCTCAGAAACTGGCGGGGCGAGGATCACTATTCGCTGGCCTAAAAGTGGTAAGTAATCCCAGTAAAACCTGAAAAATAGCCATTTTTATGGATCATCGTTGAATTAGCTAAGTTACTATCAAGCCAAGTGTGCTTTAATTTGAAATCTAAACTTAGACTATCGTTAATTGGGTATTCGTAGCTAATTTTTACGTAATAATTGATGGCACTTTGTAAGTCATAATCAAATACACGGGTTTTACTTTCTGTAGGTGCAACTGTGTAGTAGTAATCAATGAGCTCTTCATTTTTGTAAGTAAGGCCCATTTCAACACCTGCGACTCCTGAAAGCAGCTCAAATGCTTGATAACCATTAAACAAAATTTCGTAGCCATTATGCACAGCAGTTACATCATGCACATATGCTGCGCTAAGCCAGATGTTATCATATACATTCAATGCAGATGATAAGCCCGCCATGTATGATAGATCACGTTTAATTGGCGTTAAATTTATAGGTGAAGCGGTAGGTATTGTAGGTCGGCCACTGTTTGATCTTATCACACCCACAGCATAGAGCTTATCTATGCCATCTAATTCAAAGAAAAAGCCATCATCGTTAAATCGGCCAAGTAAATCAACGTAAAAACTCTCTGTTTCGATTAAGCTGTAACCTATAGAAAAATCGTCGAAATACCAATTATCACCATAGTAAGCAAAGCTAGGTAAAATTGGTGAAGTAATATCATCAGCATCAAGAACAGGGTTTTCGATTCCCCCATAGCCCAGCGTAATGCTGGCATGAATTGTCGACTTTTTAATTAATTGCGGCTGTTTATCATCAGCCTGCGCAAACGCAGTTGATGCAGTTAAACAACATACTAAGCCAAACAATTTATTCATTAACTTGATTCACCTCGATACCATAATTAAAAAACAGTTATGGCAACTATATAACTCTAAAAATAGCCTACTCTTAACGCTTACAGGTGCGATCATATCGTTTGCCTACATTTTTGTATAATTATTTTCCAGTCTACACTGTTAAAAATAGCTTATGATCCCCTATCAATTAAATCTAACATATTGAATGAAATATAAAATAGTATGTACATTTTGCTACATTGGTTTTCAGTTTTTAGTTATTGATTTTGGTTATTTCAGTAGCCAAATATGAGAGCTAACTTCCAAACCTGTTTTGTAAAAGGTATTACATTTAACTCAGCTTGCTTAAAAACCATCTAACCTGTCAATCAAACATAAAAAAACCGAGCATAAAGCTCGGTTTTTGAAAGTTATATTACGATTAAGCTTGCGGATAATCGCGATAGGCACGTTCGATGTTTTTCGCTTGCTTTTTAGACACACCAATATGTGCTAATGCTACACGTAAACGAGCACGTGAAAGGTCTGAACCTAAAATTTCCATTGCATCAAGTACTGATGTTGAAGATGTCTTACCTGTAATAGCCACGAAAATTGGCTCAAGGAAGTCTTTAATCTTCAACTCATGGAAAGTCGCAACTTCTTTTGCGATAGCAAAAATCGCTGGTTTTTCCCAACTGCGTAAACCTTCTAATTGCCAGATGAAGAACTGTAATGCTTGACGGATTACATCTTCATCAGCTTTACCCGCTGTTAATAGCGCAGGATCATAGCTTGGAATGCCACCCACGAAGTGACCGGCAAGGTCAACCATGTCAGAAAGCGTATTAATTCGCGTTTTTGCTTCTGGCAATACTTTGGCGAATAGCTCAGTATTAAATTTCCAATCAACAAAACGTTGCATTAATTCTGCATCAGATAAGTTTTCACGGATCCACATACCGTTTAACCAGCTAAGCTTATCGATGTCGAAAATAGGGCCGCCAAGCGACACACGCTTCATATCGAAGTGCTCAATCATCTCATCTAAAGTGAACTTTTCACGCTCATCTGGCATTGACCAACCCATACGGCCTAAATAGTTTAATAGTGCCTCTGGTAGGTAACCCATTTCTTTATAGTAGTTGATTGAAGTTGGGTTTTTACGCTTCGATAATTTTGACTTATCTGGGTTACGAAGAAGCGGTAAGTGACCAAGTACTGGCGCTTCCCAACCGAAATCTTCATATAACTTTAATAGCTTAGGCGCTGAATTGATCCACTCTTCACCACGGAAAATGTGGCTAATTTGCATGTGATGATCATCAACAACGTTGGCAAGGAAGTAAGTTGGGAAACCGTCAGCTTTAAGTAGCACTTGCATGTCTACATTTTCCCATGGGATCTCAATGTCGCCACGTAGGTAGTCGTTAAACTTAAACGTGCCTTCGCTTGGGATCTTCATACGAATTACGTAAGGCTTACCCGCTTCAAGGTTTGCTTTAATTTCATCTTCAGAAAGGTTTAAACCACGACCATCGTATTTAGGGCGCAGACCTTCGGCCATTTGCTCTTCACGCATTTGATCTAGTTCTTCGCTCGTAGCAAAACAATAAAACGCTTTACCTTGTTCAACGAGTTGATGCGCGAATTTCTTATATAAATCGCTACGCTCAGACTGACGGTATGGACCAAACTCACCGCCAACATCGGGACCGTGATCCCAGTTTAAGCCTAACCATTTCAAGCTATCCATAATAGCTTGCTCTGATTCTGGCGTACTACGAACTTGGTCTGTATCTTCAATACGTAACACAAACTCACCGCCTTGCTGCTTAGCAAAACAGTAGTTAAATAATGCGATGTATGCTGTACCTAGGTGCGGATCACCTGTCGGTGACGGAGCAACACGGGTGCGAATTGTCATGGTTATATCTCTCAAAAGACAATTAAAAAATTTGCCCAAATGCTAGCACAGCACGGGCTATAATCGAAGTGTAAAGCCGCTTTATGCAGCGACTTTATCTAAATAAGCAATGATATCGTTTGATTCATACAGCCAAGTTACTTGGCCGTTTTCTTCAATACGTAAACAAGGCACTTTGATTTTTCCGCCCTGCTCTAAAAGCTCTTGGCGAAATTGCTCGTTACTTTTGGCATCACGAGTTTCAACTGAAAGACCTTGACGCTTAATTGCACGACGAACTTTCACACAAAATGGGCAGGCCTTAAATTGATATAACTTAAATTGTGATGTCACTGAATCAAGCGCCGCTTGCTCAGCAGCCGGACGCTTTTTACTACGTGGCGTGAATACAAAATCAAAAAACAAAATGATGCGGCCTAACAACCAACGAACAAACTTCATCTCACCTTCTCATAGGGTTCTAAAAATAGTGGCCAATTTTAACACAGCAAGAGACGCTGCAACAGGCTAAAACAGCTCTATTGAGTCATCACTGCATTGAGAATCTGGGATATCTAATTCAGAATAGGCTGTAACACAATTTCTGCCTTTGTTTTTTGAGTGATACAAGGCTTGATCGGCTTTTTGCACAAGACTGGCAACCATTTCAAACTCATAAATCGGCATAAAACCGCTACTCACGGTTAAGTTACCCACTTGCGGGAACGGGTATTCGGCAACACATCCGCGAAAACGATTGAGTGCATTACGTGCATCTAACTCGTCGCTTGCTTGAAATAGCACTGCAAACTCTTCACCACCGTAACGAAACACGTAATCTTCAATACGAAAGTTATTTTTTAACAGTTGAGCGACTAACAAAATCACTTCGTCACCGATAACATGACCATAGTTGTCATTCACTTTTTTAAAGTGGTCAATGTCAACAATAGCAAGATACCATTGGCGATGATGGGGATCTAATTCGCTTTGTCCTTTTACAGTAGTTGATGCGATATCGATGACTTTTTTATCAAAAGTTTGCCTGTTGAGTAACTCAGTGAGGGGATCCAATTGTGATTTATAAAGCAGCGCTAGTTGGTTGGCATAAATGTTGAGCATATAAATTGCCAACATACTACATCTCTCTGACAACTCTTTTTCTGACTCAACAACAAGCACGCCAACCACATTACCCATGTAATAAACAGGTATGTAAGTCGAAATAAAGCCATAGTTTCGACTTATACGAATTTTGTTACGGCTAACCTTATCAATAAGTTCATTAACTTCAGACTCAGTAAGCTCTTCTATCAACGAGTCTTTATTTAGTAGACGGGCTGGGAAACCGGGTTTGAAGACTTTGTTAATATAGATTGCATAGCGCGAAAACTCTTCCAATTCGCTCACAGATTTTATAAGCGCCTCGTCAAGTCCAGCCTCTTCTTCTTGTTGCGTAATTTCTACAACCCAGTCATGTCCGCAAGCGTTAGACGCCATCTATAAAGTCCCCAAAACTATATATAACTTTAGTTTAGTTAACTTTATCAGAAATACTAAAAAACTATAACAAAATCATATCATCTCTGTGAATAACTTCACTGCTCGGCGCAAACGCAAGCAACTGGGTGATTTGCGATGAATGGCAACCTTTAATTTGATCAATTTCTTGATGATTAAAATTAACGAGACCTTTAGCAATACACTGGCCTTGACTCGTCACTACTTCAATCACATCACCACGTTCAAATTGCCCTCGCACTGTTTTTACGCCTTTAGCCAAAAGGCTTGCACCACGTTCTTTAAGCGCGGCGCTTGCGCCATCATCAATCACTAATTGTCCGCTACTTTTAGGCCCAGCAAGAAGCCACTTTTTACGGCCATCTTTTGGTGCGGTGAGTTTTAAAAATCGTGTACCTGGGAGCTTATCGGCCATGCAATTTAAAATCACATTTTTGCCAGCGCCTTTGGCAATAATGACTTCAACACCGGCGCGACGTGCAATATCGGCCGCTTGCAGTTTGGTCGCCATACCTCCGGTACCTAGGGTTGTGCCACTGCCACCAGCGAGTTCTCTGAGTTCATCATTAATATGCGTCACTTCATTGATGAGTTTGGCATTCACATCAGAGCGCGGATCACCGGTAAATAAACCTTCTTGGTCAGTTAGCAGTAACAGCTTTTCTGCATTTGCTAAAATTGCGACTAAAGCAGATAAGTTATCGTTATCGCCGACTTTAATTTCGGCGGTGGCCACGGCGTCGTTCTCGTTAATAATTGGTACCACATTATGAGCGAGTAGCGCATTTAAGGTATCGCGGGCATTTAAGTAACGTTCACGGTCTTCCACATCGGCGCGGGTCAAGAGCATTTGCCCAACATTCACTCCATACAAAGCAAACAAGCTCTGCCAAATATGAATAAGCTGCCCTTGGCCGATAGCGGCAAGCATTTGTTTTTCAATCAAAGAACGACCACAGGGGGTAATGAGTTGCTCGCGACCTGCAGCAACCGCGCCGCTTGATACTAAAACAACCTGATAACCCTGTTTTTTTAATTCACAACATTGGCGAACAAGTTCAACCATGTGTGCTTTATCTAATTTGTCGGTACCGCCTGTCAGCACGCTTGTGCCCAGCTTTACAACAACGACGTGTGGCCTTTGCATTTGATTCTTATATTCTGTAATTAAAATAGAGAATTTATATATACCAGCTAACAGTTTTTGAACAAGTTAAAAAAATTCATGCTAGGATCGCGCTCTCGTTTTTTTACTCAATAGCGACACCTATGCCAGCCAGTTTATGCTTAATTATTGCGACCTTTTTATGGGGTAGCTCATACATTGCTTTAAAGCATGCAATCAATGTTTATGATCCCGTATTAGTCATTTTTTTAAGAATGCTAACCACATTATTGATTAGCTTATGTTTATGGCGCTATGTGATCCGCTTTGAGTTCAAACAAGGTGACTGGAAGTATTTAATTGGTATGTCACTGGCTGAGCCTTGTTTTTATTATTTATTTGAAGGGCATGCTCTTGAATATACTTCGGCATCGCAAGCTGGAGTAATTGTCTCTTGTTTACCAATTATCGTCGCTATTTTGGCGTTCTTAATATTAAAAGAGTACATCAGTAAAGCCATCGTCGTTGGTTTTACCTTGTGTATTGGTGGCAGTATTTTATTAACGCTATTATCACCAAGCACAGAGCAAGCCCCTAACCCACTGCTTGGTAACTTTTTAGAGTTGATGGCGATGGTGTGCGCCGCCTTTTATACCGTCAGTGTAAAGCACTTAGTGACCCGCTATTCACCACTTACTTTAATTGCAATTCAAGGGTTTAGTGGTAGTTTGTTCTTTGCGCCTTTTTTATTTTTCATCGAACTACCCAGCGAAAATCAACACGATTTAAGTGCCCTATTGAGCATTTTATATTTAGGCTCATGTGTCACTTTAGGCGGCTATGGCATGTACAACTACGCCATCAGTAAGGTGTCGGTATTAACCGCTGCTGCTTACTCAAACCTCATTCCAATTTTTGCGTTAATTTTGTCAGCCATTCTACTTGGCGAAGTACTCACACTTTGGCAATGGGTGAGTATCGCAGTGGTATTCGCCGGTGTTATTGTTAGTCAACGTCATCAAGAGCTGAAAGTTGACGTAGACGACGATAATTTATCAGCCGACACCAATAGCCTAAACTCAGTCCCGGAAGCTAACGAGTCAAAAGGGTAACAGGTTAATAAATACAGGCCTGATTGTGCTAAAAAGCCCTGTTCGCTTTGATGAATAACATCAATGCTGCGAACTTGATAATGTTCAATCTGGCCATTTTGCAACTGCATAGAGAACTGCTCACCCACTGCAACATGTTTTAGAAATGCAAAGTGGGTGTCGTTATGACCAGCTATTAACACCCCTTTTGAGCTGCCAAGTTCACCGCTTGGCAAAAAATGCCCCGGGGCAAACGCGAGGTTTCGCCCCGACGCACCGGCAAGTACAGTCAATTCTTGCTGCTGGCTTGGCCAATTTATGTGTGCAGTGACATAACCATCGGCGTAAAACCAAGGCCTCACTTGCTCATTAGGACTTTGCAAAGCTTGCTGCCAAGCAGACTCAATCAATGCCTGTGCAAGCCAAGCTTTCGCCTGCATATAACCGCCATTAACAAATAGTGCGATACCAAGTAAGGCGCTGCATAATGGCAGCGCTTTTTTTAGCGTCGCCATTGCCATAACCACGAGAAAGAAAGCAACAACAACCCAAGTAGCATAAACACCCGGCTTTGTCCGTCGGTTTGCGGTAGCGTCATGCCGTTAGGAAGTTTATTTCGTACTTGCATTGAACGCTCTGCAATTTCATTATCCGCATAGTTATCAACTGCAATAAAGGCCGTAAAAGGGCTAAGTAAATGATGCTGAAGTGCTAATGTCTCGACTTCTGCGCGTACCGCCTGTTTTTCGTTATAAAGCAGCAGCGATTTAATTTTTTGTCTGGCCCAGAGTCTAGCGATACCTTCGCCTTGTGCAGCATTGGCGGTTGCTAAATTAATGGTGAGTGGCCCTGTGTTTGTTTGCCCTTTTAACGTTAAGTGCTGACTGCCATCAAGCTTTACGGCAACCAAAACCGGCTCTGAAAAATACAAGTCAGGTAATGGCGATGGCCAATACTCAAGGGCTGCTTTGTCGCCTTCAAGAGCAAGCTCAGTAACTGCTGGATGCGCCAGCTTATCAAAAAGTAGCTGCATTTTGGGCTGGACTTGGTTGGTACTACTAATAAAAGTGAATGTACCACGGCCAATATCGGCAGCTCTGGTCATAAAAAAGCTATTAGGCGCGCTACCAATACCGACGGTAAAGAGCCTGCTGTCACCTAAATCTGTTTGAATTTGTTTAAATAGCTGCGTTTCGTTACCCACACTGCCATCGGTTAAAAACACCACTTGGCGTACAAAACCATCATGCTGTTTACCATCAAGTACCTGAGTCAGTGCTTTTGCGATTTCGGTGCCGCCATCTGCTTGTAAACCATAAATAAAGCGCTCTGCACGACGAATGTTAAAGTCACTGGCAATCATTGGTGTATCACTTAATACCGACACTTCGTTATCAAAGCCGATGATGTTAAAACTGTCATTTTCATCCAATAACGAAAGGGCATAAAACAAGGCTTGTTTGGCCTGCTCCATAGATTGACCATGCATTGAGCCGGAGGTATCTACAACAAACACCATTTCACGAGGAAGACGAGCTTGCGAGGTAAAGTGATCGCTTGGCGGTACTAACATCAGTAAACCATATTCTTGCCCTGCTACTGTTTCGGTAAAAAATGCAGCCTGAGAGTGAGCTTTATCAAGGGGTTTAAATGTCAGCTCAAAGTCTCTATCCATAGGAACATCACGATTAAGTGATAATTGATAGCGACCAAAACTTGGATTATCGATTTGCATGCCCGCTAAATTAGCGCTGATATCACTGAGTTCAAGGCCAATATCCATCGCAATTGCAAGGTTTAGGCTCGCATCAGACTCTTGGCTTTGTGTACGATGAAAAACAGGCTTTAGCCACGCTGATGCCACTTGAGCTGTGTTAGCTGTTGCGTCGTTCTGTTGTTCAGTGCCTTTTGTTTCTAGATTCGCTTTTTGCTGTAGTTCTGCCGTTAAAGGTTCGTAGCGCGGCGTAATAGTGGTTGGAAAACGCAGTGAAAACACACCATCTCGAAAACCGATTATCTCTTGGTATTGCAAGGTAATTTCAATCTCTTCCCCTGCTCCAAGGTTTGCCACATCAGTAGAGAAAATATTCGCACGTTGCTGACGAACTAAAGCGGCGCGTTTACCCTGTTTTTGAGCTTGCTCAAATTGCTGTTCAGCCTGCTGTTTAAGGGCAATGTTACCGGTGATAATGCGCTCACCTATTTGCATTTGCATGGCATGAACAGCACTTTCATCAGGTAACGGAAACACATAACGGGCATTTACTGCAAACGGGTGCGGGTTTTGATAACGTTGTTTAACAACAACATGATTAATAAGCCCAGTGAGCGTCATAGTGACATCGTTTTTCACTAATAAACCCGAAGACACTTGGCTATTTGAATCATCATAAAATCGCAGTTCGGCACTGGCATTGGCTGCAAATGCAGGGTTAACTGCATAACCTAATAAGAGGATAAAAAGGCTCCCAAAAAGGAGCCTTTTGGTACGGTTACTCAACATAATATGTCACTCCATCGACAGATGAATTAGTGGTTACTTTGCGCTGTGCGTAAGCTGCTTTGTGACACAGGGCGTGTCGTTAAGGTTACGCGGCGATCAAACACGTTGTCTTCGTAGTTATTTGAATCGGCAACACTTTGCTGCTCACCAAAGGCAGTTGCGGTTAAGCGGGTATGAGGTACGCCTTGTTTAATTAAGTAGCTTTGCACTGCATTTACACGTTGTTTTGAAAGCATTAAATTAGCCAACTCATCACCACGCTGATCTGCAAAGCCATTTAAGTCGATAGCCAGATTTGGCTGGGCAATCAGTAACTGCGCGACCTTGTCGAGTTGATTAGCAAAGTGTGGGGCTATTTCGCTAGAGCCGGTTTTAAACTGTACCGTCATCGCCAATAAGGTGTTCAATTGGGCTTGTAGTAACTGCTCTTTTTCGTCAGCTAATAGTTCAAGCTGCTCACTTAGGGCTGCGTTATCAGCAATCACTTGTTGGTAATCAGCGGTTTGCTCTTTCATTACAACTAATGCGTGGGCTTGTTCATCAATAGTGTTGTCTGCCGCTTCTTTTTCGCCAATTAAGCCACCAGCAAACGCGCCAATAAATGCACCCACTGGGCCGCCGACTATGCCGCCAACAAGGGCACCTGCACCTAAGCCAATAGCTGTTTCTTTTGGTGTTTCTTGTTTAGTTTGACTCGCAGCGTCTGCAAAAGGGGCTACAGATACAGCAGATGTGATAACAGCGGCAATAATTAATTTTTTCATGGTTTAATCCTTTTTCTACTTAATTGCTTGGCAACATTGGTTGGTGTTGCGAACTTGGTATGGAGCTATTAAAACAAGTCGAAATGGCAATAAAGGGGATCAAAAAAGGCAAACTGCTGAGCAATTGTGGCAGAAAAATGGCAATCGCGTTTTTGCCAGTACGCAAGGCAAAAAATTAGGTATAGTTCGCTATAGAAAGAATTTAAGTAAGTATTAACAATGAAGAAAATAGCAATCGTTGAAGATGAAACAGCAATCCGCGAAAACTACACAGAAATGCTCAGTGCTCAGGGCTATCAGGTTGTAGGCTTTGCTGACAGAGCCAGTGCTGAACTGGCATTTAGTCAATCTTTACCAGATTTAGCCATTGTTGATATTGGCCTTGGCCATGAAGTGGATGGTGGTTTTTTACTTTGCCAAACATTACGCAGTCTTTCTAAAACCTTACCGATTATATTTTTAACCGCCCGCGATAGCGAAATTGATACCGTATGCGGTCTGCGCATGGGAGCCGACGATTACTTAACCAAAGACATCAGTATGGCGCATCTTGCTGCTCGCATTGGTGCCTTGTTTAGACGCCTTGATGCCTTCGATCAACCCGCCGATCAAACCGCTCTTTTGCATCGCGGCCCATTAAAGTTAGATACCCAGCGCATGCAGGTGTTTTGGCAAGAGCAACTGGTTGATTTAACCGTGACAGAGTTTTGGATGGTGCATTCACTTGCGCAGCGTCCAGGCCATGTTAAAAGCCGCAACGAATTAATGAGTGATGCGAAAATTTATGTTGATGACAGCACCATTACCTCGCATGTAAAACGCATTCGTAAAAAGTTTATTGCTTTAGATGATGCATTTGACTGCATTGATACCGTTTACGGTATGGGTTATCGCTGGGAGCAAGCTTAATGCTGCGTTTGGGGCTTAGAACAAAGTTTATTTTCTTATCCTGCTTTTTATTTTTATTGCCTTGGCTTGGCTATGAGTATGTTTGGGAAATGGAAAAGTTCTTAAGACAAGGGCAAGAAAAAACCTTAGTGGGCACCACTCGTGCACTCGCTACCGCATTACATGAACGCCCTGCTTTGTTTGACTCGCAAACCAACTTTTTAGATCAAGTTGTAAAAGGTCGAGATTTATACGCCTATAACCTAAATAACCCGATTCAACTTGATGGTAAATTGTCGGAGTGGCAGCCTTATCAAAGCTTATTTTGGCATTACGACAAGCGCTACTTACAGGGGTTAAGTAATGATCATCAACCAAGTGATCTAAGTTTTGATCACATGGTAGGCAAATACGAAAACTACCTTTATGCGGCATTTAAAGTCACTGATAGCTCACTGGTGTATCGTGCTAAAAATGTGCTCAGCTTTACCCGTAATGATCACTTACAGATCATGTTAAAAACACCTGAAGGTGAGTTTAAAAGTTATGTGGTGGCCGCCCGTCAAGATGGCTGGGTCAATGCTTTTGATGCCAAAACACAAGAGCCGGTCACGAAAATCCAAGGCTACTTTAAAAGCACCGACACGGGTTACAACATAGAGCTGCGTTTTCCGCTTTCTATGTTAGGTAATAAGCTCGGTTTTGCTATTGAAGACTGGGATGAAGACAAGGTTGAGCCTCAGCTTATGTCGACTTCAAACCTGCAAAATCCCAATGATATCGGCTCTGTTTTGGTGCCTTCGCCAGAAATTAACCGTATTTTGAAAGGCATGGGCCACAGTGGTAGTCGAATTTGGGTCGTCGATAACCATCATCGTGTACTTG
>NZ_JAKGBG010000026.1:0-61383 GCF_021532595.1 Pseudoalteromonas sp. OFAV1 | reverse complement strand
AACCTGCAAAATCCCAATGATATCGGCTCTGTTTTGGTGCCTTCGCCAGAAATTAACCGTATTTTGAAAGGCATGGGCCACAGTGGTAGTCGAATTTGGGTCGTCGATAACCATCATCGTGTACTTGCGCAATCAGGCTCAATTCATCATGCCGATGGCGTGTGGGCAGACGGCCTAAAAGAGGAGCCCGCAACAACCTGGTGGCAACGCTTTGAGCAAGATTACTTACACCCACTTTACTATAAAATTTTAACTCGCCCAGAAAATGAGTTTATTGATACCTTACATGATGTCGCAGCGATGCAAGGTACTCACATAGCCAGTGCTTTAAATGGGAAACCTGCATCATCATGGCGCTTAACTCCAGATAACAAAGCCGTTATTTTATCGGCGGCCTACCCTATTTGGATCCAAGATAAAGTCATTGGTGCAGTAATCGCAGAAGAAACCACCAACGGTGTGCGCACCCTACGTAATAAATCGTTAGAGAAGCTCTTTAATGTCATTTTAGCGGTGATGCTTGTTGGCACTGTGACACTGTTCTTTTTTGCTTCTAGAATTTCTAGCCGTATTCGCCGCTTACGTGACAATGCCGAGCAAGCTATTGATGCTCAAGGGCGGATCACCGGCAAAATTACTTATGCCGATTCGAATGACGAAATTGGCGACCTTTCTCGCAGTTTTGCTAACATTGTTAGTCGCTTAAGTGGTTATACTGATTACTTAGAAAATATGTCATCGCGACTCTCCCATGAACTTCGTACACCAGTTGCTGTTGTGCGGTCATCGCTTGAAAACCTACAAATGCAGCCGCAATCTGAACTGAGTCAAAAATACCTCGACCGTGCCAGTGAAGGGGTTGAGCGGTTAGGTAAAATTATTACCACCATGAGTGAAGCAACGCGCCTTGAACAAAGTATTCAAAATGCCGAGGCAGAAGAGTTTGACCTGACCAAGGTGATCACCGGCTGCATGCAGGGCTATCAAATAACCTATGGTGAAAGTCTATTTACCTTGTCGCTTGATAAAGAGCCGTTAAATGTCAGCGGCGCACCAGAATTTATTGCGCAATTACTCGATAAGCTCATCAACAATGCACTTGAGTTTAAAACCCCGCAAAGCACAATTTCCGTGAGTTTAACCAAGCAAGATCAACACGCAGTACTAACAATTAGCAACCAAGGTCCTCTATTACCTGATGGATTAGTTGAACATATTTTCGACTCAATGGTCTCAGTGAGAAGTCAGCAACATCAGCAGCAGCCCCACTTGGGTTTAGGTCTTTATATTGTAAGGCTTATTTGCGATTACCATCACGGTAAAGTATTAGCAGAAAATTTAGATGATGGCACAGGTGTTGTGTTTACTGTGGAACTGCCTATTAAATAAGCACATTTGCGTTACATATGATTACAGTTTAGTGGCGCGATATTCACCGATAATTCAGATTACAGGACGTAACATTTGTAATACAAAAGGCAAATTATTTTTGGAGGGCATCATGCGATCTGGATTACAACGTGAAGAGATTGAGTTCATTATGGGGCTATTTAGCTATAATGAAACAACCGATAAACCAGCGGCTCCAAAAAAGCAGCCTGTAAAAGCTGACACCAAAAAAGTTGATACAGCGCAATATAAAGCAAACTACAAAGCAACTTATTTGACCTAGCTAAGGGTAGCTCATTACAATGGCGCACCTTTGGAATATAACGCCTTGTAATGAAAAAACACTCACCTAAAAAAGAACTGATTTTACTGCCCGTTTTGTTCGTGGCTATTTTACTTTGTGTTGCAGGTCACTTCCTACTCCAGCCTAACTACCAAGACAGCCATACCGTTGAGTATTTACTCGCTGCACTGCCATTTGCCTTATTTGGGTTGGTGATTATCGCCTTTAAAGTTGCCAGTAAAAACGATAACCAAGAATAGCTTAAAGCACGTGATAGCCAAACCAATCGGGCTTCATTGCTTGTGCTTGCCCGCTTGGCGTTAATTTGATTGATAAGTTGCTATCTAACAAATCAATCGCAAAACAATCGTCTACATCGTGTAAATCATCTTTATGAAGATGAGTCATTCCAGCCAATAAAGACTCTTTAGCGCGTTGCTTTGCTTCTTCACTGCTACGCGCAACGTACAATGCAAAATCATGTTGTTCAGCAAGGCTATCTGCTCGGTAAGCACCTAAATTTACAAAGTATAGTTTTTCAGCTTGGTGATGCTGGGTATCAACCACTTCGACCTGATAGCCATCAATATGCTGAATTTGCATATAGCTATCCATGTGCACATTGCTTTTATCACCCACCCATTGTGCTTTAAGTTTTGAATAGGTTTGTTCAATGTTATCGCCTACGACAAATCGAACGTCGTGCATTTCAATGTGGCAACCTTGAATACGACCGCCCAGATAGACTAAAAAAAGCGCCATGTTTTTCCTTATATTAAGCTTTCAACATTAATGTTGTGCTTTTTAATTAATTTATAAAAATCTGAGCGATTACGTTTCGCAAGTTTTGCGGCTTCGGCAACATTACCTGCTGACATCTTTAGCGTATTAATTAAATAATCTCGCTCAAATTCTTTTTTTGCATCATTTAACGAAAGCGGTTCAGCAATACTAATATTACTGTTTAATGCACTCTCTACCAACTGAGCTGCAATCACTTTACCCGGTGTAAGAGCTACTACCTGCTCAATCACATTCTGTAATTGACGAATATTACCCGGCCAGTCATAGCGAACCAGTGCATGCATCGCATCGTTGGCAAACTGCTTTTGCTCTTGCCCCATACGTTTAGCAATAAGACCTGCAAAATGCTGTGCTAGCAAACTAATATCTTCTCGGCGTTCACAAAGCGGAGGCAGTTTTAAGTTCACCACGTTTAATCGGTAATATAAATCTTCACGGAACTGCTGATTATTGATTGCCTCAGGGAGGTTCTTATGGGTCGCCGACACCACTCGCACATCAATTGGGATCTCTTCTTGAAAGCCCACAGGACGAATGGTTTTCTCTTGTAAAACCCTCAGCAGTTTTACTTGTAAATTTAGCGGCATATCACCAATTTCGTCTAGAAAAAGGGTACCACCTTGTGCTTGTTGAAACAAACCTTGATGGTCTTTTACTGCACCTGTAAACGCGCCTTTTTTATGCCCAAATAATTCCGACTCTAAAAGCTCCCCCGGCACAGCGCCGCAGTTAATTGCCACAAATGGCCCGTCACTAACATGGCTGTGTTGATGTATTGCTTGTGCAAGCAACTCTTTACCTGTGCCGCTGGCACCAGAGATCAACACATTCACTTGCGTTGGACCAAGCAATCTAACTTGTTCAAGTAAATGCAACATCGCCCCGCTACGGGTGACAATATTAGTTTGTGTCGGTGTTTCATCACCGTGTACACCATGAATTTCGATAGCTTTAGCAAGGCTGTCGAACAGCTCATCTTTATCTACAGGCTTGGTAATAAACGCAAATATACCTTGTTTAGTTGCCTCAACTGCATCAGGTATCGAACCATGTGCTGTCATCATAATCACCGGCATTGAAGGATAACGACTTTGTAGCTGACGGTGCAAAGCCATGCCGTCCATTTCATCCATTCTTAAGTCGGTGATCACCGCATCATAGGTTTGATTTTTTAACGCTTGTAACGCCTCAATACCACTTTCGACTGTGCTTACCTGATAGCCTTTAGATTCAATCCGAATAGCCAGTAATTTTAATAAGCTGGCATCATCATCAACTAATAAAACCCGTGGTTTTGTTTCTTCACTCATGATTACTGCTCCTTGGTTTCTTCACGTAGCAGAAGTTGTTGTTCGATAGTCGCAAGCGACGACAAGGTTTTTTCCATTTCATCACTTAGCGCTTGCTTTGCTTGTTTTGCTGCTAAGCTTTGCTGTAAATGTTGCTTTTGCAACCAAAGATACTGCTTTATATCGTCAGGCCAGTAATAGGCGTGATCGCTTTTTTCAAGTTGAGCAAGTGCTTTTTCAGGTTCTGTAGCACTTAACAAACACATTGATTTAAAAAGGCTTTTCAATTCATTCTCACCGACAAAATTTAGCTTTGACGTACTAGCTTTATAACCACCACACTGTGCTGCATGCCAAGCAATCACAGTACTTGCTGGCGGGTAGTTTGGCTCGCTTTTCGGGCGCGGTTTAGGATTAGGTTTTCCTTGCGATGCGACCTGATTATTTTCTGTCTTCACCTCTGCTACGGGCTTCTTTTGCGTTAATGTACAGCCCGTGATAAGCATCGAGCATGCAATGAGGATAAAACTGGCTTTATGTGCTAAGCCCATGTCAGTTAACTCCTTGGGTTAATTGAATTGGTAATTCGGCGGTAAAAACACACCCTTGAGGTTCGTTATCTGTAATAGAGAGTTTGCCATTTAATTGCTCTACGGTTTCTTTAACAATTGTGAGACCTAAGCCACTGCCCATCTCGCTCTGCTGTTTTGCATTTTTGCCTTGATAAAACGCACCAAATACCGCGGCCTTTTCGGAATCATCAATTCCATGTCCTTGATCAATAACACTGATAATAAGTTTGCCATGTTTGAAATTCGCTTTAATCGTGACACAGCCTTGTTCAGGCGAAAACTTGATTGCATTAGAAGTGAGTTGGATCAAGATCATTTCTAGTAACTCAATTGAAATATAAAGTGCTTTTTTAGGCAGCTCATCAACCCATAACAGTGATTGTTCACGTGCAACTAGACGATGTTCAAAGTGACGCTCAATCTTATCTTTTATGGCGGCAAAACTAAGCTCAGTCACTGTCTCTTTACTAGTACGAATCGCATTATAACTAAGTAAACTTTCTATCATTGCTCTAAGTCGCACCATGCTTTGGGTGATTAGCTCAAGGACTGCTTTTTGTTCATCATTAATAGGGCCAACAATTTCATCTGTTAATAGATCAGTTCCTTCAACCATTGAAGCAAGTGGGGTCTTTAACTCATGAGTTACATGACGTAAAAATGTATCTTTTTGCTGCTCAAGCATATGTAGCTGCGCTTGAACCCATTCAAGTTTGTTGCCAAGTTCAACTAACTCAGACGAGCCTCGGACATTTATTTTTTGCTGCCAATGGCCTTGACCTAGCTTATCAATCACGCTCGTTAGCTCTCGTAGACGACCACTGATCCGCCATAAAAACCCTCCGCCTACGAGTAGAGTCAAAGGAATAAGTGCTACTAACCAGTTAATAAAAGATGTTTGCAATGCTTTTAATTGCTGCTGGTTTTTAGTTATACGTAATTCGTTTTGCTCTCTAAGCCAATTGGTTTGCTCACTAATTAACTTACTTGCGGGGGCAAATAACTCACCATCTTGCTTTTGTTCAAATAAAAGATGCTGCTGTGCAAATTGCAGTACCTCAGCTAATTGACGCCACTGCAAAATATAATCAGCCGTAGGACTTAAAAAGATCAGTTCATCAATACGCTGAATTGATGAACTCCACTTATTTTCAATTAATGTATCTAAAGATTCACTCTTGAGTACCCAATTTTGCCGCGTTGCTCTTTCAAGGCTATTTAAGTCTTGCTTTAAATTGTTAAATACCTTAGTGATTTCATCATTATCACCCACAATTTCTTGCGTAACAGCCAGCTGTTTATTCAGTGCGTTTAAAAACAAAATCACCACTAAACACAATGGTAATAAGGAAAGTAAAATACTACATACAAACTGACCAATTAGGCTTGGTCGCCAGCTTAAACACTGTTTGCACTTAATTACTATGCTACTTTGCATACTTACCCTCATAAGAAACGCTGGCATTCATTATTCGTGAATGAACTTAGACACTCGCTGAATCCGAACTGAAAAAAGACAACTTACTGCCTAAATCAGGCGCAACGTTGCTATTTTGCAACAACACAACCAATTGAAAATTAAGATAAAAAAATAAAAACCAATAATTACGTTGCAAAAAAGACACATTACTCTGTAACTATTTCGTACCCAATAACAGCAAAATAACATAAATCATTGATAAAAAAGAAGAATAAAAGTTGGCACTGTTATTGTATTAGCACTTACAAATAAGTTTATTAGGACAGCAAATGAAAACGAGGACCTACACACTAGCCGTGCTGTTGAGTGTAATTTCAATGAGCAGTAATGCATTTGATTTAAAAGATACATTCAATGAATTAGATAAAGATAGCAATGGTTTTTTGAGTGATGCTGAAGCATCTGAAGACGCTTTATTACATGGAAACTTCACTCAAATTGATAGCAATCAAGATGGTCAAATTTCATTTGCAGAGTTTAAATCATTTATTAATTAGGAGTGTGTGATGAAACAACTTTTTGCAGCATTCTCGTTGATGTTTTTAGTTATCAGTGCCACCGTTTTAGCATCGCAAATGGATGTGCGTTTTGCGAAATTTGATACCAATGCCGATGGCGAAATTTCATTAACAGAAGCAACCAAACACGATAACTTACTTAAGCAATTTGCCGATCTGGATGAAAACGGCGATCAAGTTCTGTCTGAACAAGAGTTTGAGAAATTCAAACCTTAACGGCTTAAAGTGCTTGCCATAATCCCAGAGGGAATGTGTAAACGGATTTAAATTTTGGGACTTAAATTATGGCAAGCACTTTTACCAAAGCGTGTTGACCTTTGTGGATTAAAATTTGTTCACTCTGGGGACGATTCAATCGTGGCGCGAGATTTGTAACCTAGTGGGCTAAGTAAAAATCGAGCAACAAAGAGTTAATCGCCCCTAGGAAGAACCCGAAGGGCAGCGCGCCCTAATAAAGGAGAGTAATTATGAGAATTTTCTGGCTTGCTTCATGTACCTTAATTACTATAAGCTTCAACAGCTTAGCATTGGATGTAAAACAGCGCTTTGATCACCTAGATAAAGATAAAAACGGCTTTTTATCTTTGGAAGAACTTTCATCTCAACCGCATTTAAAAAAGCATATGGCGCAGTGGGATGAAAATAAAGATCAACAAATATCGCTTCTTGAATTTAAACACTACTTAACAAATAAGAGTTAAAGCAATGTCAAAATTAACCTTTGCCAGCCTCGCAATGTGTTGCGTATTTAGTACAATCAGTGTCGCTGCAGATAGTATTGGTGAAAAATTTAAACAACTAGACCGTAATGAAGATGGCTTCTTGAGCCGCTCAGAATCTGCTCGAGATCCAGCTTTATGGTCTCGGTTTAGTAATTACGATAATAATAAAGATAACAAGCTATCTCTCTCAGAATACAAGGCTTATGCCAGTAAATAGCCGTTATTTTTAGTCGAAATTTTCTTCTGTGAGTTGCAGTTTACTGCAACTCTGATACTGTTTTCATACATTAAAAAAATAATTAAAAGATTATGAAACTTATCATCAGCCTACTGGCAACAGCTTCACTGAGTTGTTTTGCCAACACCACAGTTATCTACAATGTAAATGGTTATACACCAACCTACCAAGGTGAAACCCAACACTTTTCAGCACTGGTTTTTAAAGACGGTAAAGTCGTAAAAACTGGCGATGACTCAATTAAAAAAAGCTTCCCTGACGCTACCACTATTGATGGCAAACAAGCCACTCTTTTACCTGGTTTAGTCGATGCTCATGGTCATGTGATTGGTTTAGGTAATAATCTGTCTCAACTTGATGTCAGAAATACCCGTTCAGCAGATGAGGTTGGCAAAATGCTGGCTGAATTTGCTAAAGATAAACAAGGCTGGATCATTGGCCGCGGCTGGAACCAAGAACAATGGCCCGGCGGACAGTTTCCAACCGCTGCTGATTTAGACAAATATGTAAAAGATAAACCCGTGGTACTTTCTCGGGTTGACGGCCATGCGGTCTGGGTTAACTCAAAAGCAATAGAATTAGCTGGGATATCTGCAGCCACCGATTCACCTGCTGGGGGAGAAATCATCAAACTGACTTCAGGTGAGCCATCAGGCGTATTTATTGATAAAGCCGAAACGCTTATTACAAAGCATGTACCAAAAGTAAGCCATGCCAGCATTAATACAGCATTAGACAATGCTGGTGAGCATTTACTAAGTTTGGGGATCACCTCAACCCATGATGCTGGTATCGATTATGATACATGGCAAGTATATAAGCAGCGTTCTGAGCAAAATACCCTGCCAGTTAGAATCGTCGCCATGCTTAGTGCCGCCGATCCTAAGCTAGAAGCCATGCTTAAAGCTGGTCGTTATAAAGATATGAACGACATGCTGTCTATTCGCAGTGTCAAAGTATACGCTGACGGTGCCTTGGGTAGTCGGGGTGCCGCTCTAATCGAAGAGTATGCAGATCGTAAAAATCATCATGGCTTAATGCTTGAAACCCAAGAGAAACTTGAACAATTATTTAACCTGAGTTTTGCTCATGGCTTTAGTGCGAACACCCACGCCATTGGTGATAAAGCCAACCATGTAGTGTTAGATGCTTACGAAAATGTGTTTAAAAAATCAGGAGGCATTTTACTGCGTAACCGCATTGAACATGCACAAATTGTTGCCCCTGATGACATTCCTCGCTTTAAGACACTAAAAATTATTCCATCAATGCAACCCGTTCATGCAACCTCTGATATGCATATGGCTGAGCAGCGTTTAACTGAGAAACAACTTGAAGGGGCTTACGCTTGGAAAACCTTTTTAGCGCAAGGTTCAGTAATTGCAGCGGGTTCTGATTTTCCTGTAGAGCTTGCCGACCCATTTGATGGTTTATATTCAGCCATTACACGAATGGATCACAATCAACAGCCTGAAGGCGGCTGGCGTCCTCAAGAATTATTATCTCGCGATGAAGCGCTGCGTGCTTTTACTTTAGGTGGTGCTTATGCCGCACATCAAGAGTTTAAAGTTGGTAGCTTAGAGCAAGGCAAATGGGCTGACTTTATTATGATTGATAAAGACTATTACAAGGTGCCTGTATCAGAAATTCACGATATTAGCGTTACTCAAACTTGGATTGCAGGCGAGCTTAAATATAAAAAAGAGGATTAAGGGTTTTTAGCGTCAGTTTTTTGCTGACGCTTTAACTTTATGATGTGGTAAATATTTACAAATGCCAGTAAGCCATTGGTGAAGGCCACCGGAACGGCACCAATTGCAAGACCATAAAAGGTAAAAGCAATACAGCCTGCTAGGTTGAACCAGCGGAGCTTTACCACATCACTCATCGTCAAAGAAGCAACTAACAGTGCAGATGCTAAATAGCCTAAATATTCCCAACTCAATTGTTCTCTCCTAGGCTTTAGGTTAGCATTGGGGCTTGTCATTTTTTTTGACGCACTCAGTGCTACTTTGACAATAAATAAAAAAGCTAACCTACTAAAAACCTTGTAAAGCTTAAGAAATCATCTTAGCTTTAAAATCATTACACGGGAAATGAAGGTATCAGTAACGTGTATCACCTTACTAGTAAGTTAGCATAAATTCTTTGAATCTTAATGCTAGCGTCATTAAGATGTAATAAATAGGACAATTGTCCGAAGAGCGGCGTTAATGTTTCAATATCATTTTTCAAGCTACCTTGTTGACCAGCTACTGACATTTGCAGGCAGTAGTTTTCAGCAAGCTAAAAAAGAAGTGCTTATTCACCAAGATCAACCACTCAGTAAACTTGTTTTAGTGAGAAGTGGCACTGTATCGTTTAGCTATGATGTGGGTAATGGCCGTCGCCTTTTATTAGGTCAACTTGATTGCAACAACACCCTGATTGGTGAAATTGAAGCGCTCAATAACTTACCCTGTATTTACACAGTAACTTGCTTTAGTGATGTCAGTTATAACTTAATAGAACTAAAGCACTGGCGTTCACTACTGTTAGAAAAGCCTGAACTGAGCTTATATACAGCGCAAACTATTGCTGCAAAATTCCAAGAAAATCAAAAAATAAATTTAGATAAATTACTTTTACCACTTAGCTATAACATAGCTAAAGATTGTTTACTGAGAGCAGAAAATAACAATCCCACTCTGCTGCGTGCATATCCAACGGTTAATGCAGAAGCTGAGCGCTTTGCCACAACTGAAAGAGCTTATAGACGTGTAGTAACAGAACTTGTTGAAAAAGGCTTAGTACAACGCAGTAATCAAGGCCTGCAAGTTGTTGATATTGAAAAACTGAGTGATTATGTAGAGAGTTTTTCGCAGTTATGACAGCATAACTGCGAAGAAATACTTGGATTACTTTTCTAACAAAATATCGTGGATATTTTTTAAATCAGACTTACCTTCAATAATCTCATCCGGTGTTAATCCTGACAGCTCATGCGGGAATACTAGCCATTCATCAGACTCATGAATGTAATAATCAGGTACCATATCTACCTTTGAGTTCTTAGGCTTGTAGTAAGGACATGCAACGCGAATATCACGTGGTAAGTTCAAACGCATTAGCTCAGAAAGCTTTTCTTTCAATGCAAAAATACTGCGGCCAGAATCAAACACGTCATCAACGATTAATAATGAGTTGTCTGCATTGGCATTTTCAATGATGTAATGCAAACCGTGAACTTTGATTTCTTTTGATTGTTGGTTAATACCGTAATACGAAGAAGTACGAACCGCGATGTGATCAGTCTCAATGCCTTTGTAATCGTAATATTCTTGAACTGCGATACCGATTGGTGCGCCACCACGCCAAATACCAATGATGAAATCAGGACGGAAACCATCTTTATAAACTTGTGCCGCAACACGAAATGAATCTTCAAGAAGCTGCTGCGCTGTGATATAGCACTTATCTGACATAAATAGAGACCCCAGTGTGAATGATCATTCAAGTGTAGCTAATTTAATAAAAACTAACCACAGGATGAGAAAATGTGGGGCGGGATTTTATACTAATTTACTCAAAAAAGCTTGTATCAGTTTGTAAAATTACTCTTTAGATCAAAAAAGCGCCTTAACTTTAGGTAAAGTTAAGGCGCTTAATTAGCTACAAGGAAATTACTTATGCTTTTTCTAGTAACGTTCTTGCAACGGTACGCATACCTTGTGTTGTAGCGCCTGCAGCCCACTCGCTTGTGCTACCCATGTTAAATGCTGCAGCAAGGTCAATGTGCACCCAACCTTTGCCTTCATTTGGCACAAAGCGTGATAAGAAACCAGCCGCGTTAGAAGCACCACCGAAGCCCCCCCCTTTTTGAGGACGGCTATTTGCTGTATCTGCATATGGTGATGGGCAGTTTTGTTGATGCCACTTTTCAAGAGGTAGAGGCCAAGCCGCTTCCATTTCTTGCTCTGCAAATTCCTGTACGTCACGTACTAGCTCTTTATCAAGACCAAACAGTGCGTTGTACTCTTGACCAACAGCAACAAGTGCAGCGCCTGTTAGCGTTGCTGCATCAATAATTAATGGCGCGCCAGACTCACCCGCAGCCATTAAGCCATCAGCTAGTACTAAACGGCCTTCAGCGTCAGTATTAACGATTTCAACTGTGGTGCCATTTTTGTAAGTTAAGATATCACCAAGTTTGTAGGCATGACCTGAAATAAGGTTTTCTGCACAACATAAGAACAATTTAATACGCTTGTTGATACCACGGCTGATAGCAAGCGCTAAGCCTGCTGTTACTGTTGCAGCACCACCCATATCGCACTTCATGCCTAGCATGCCTTCACTTGGTTTGATTGAATAACCACCTGAGTCAAACGTAATACCTTTGCCCACTAAAGCTGCTGCAACTGGCGCATTTTCATCACCCGTTGGATTATAATCTAGTGCTAATAAAACTGGCGGACGCTCACTACCACGACCAACTGCATGGATACCAATCCATTGCTGCTCCAACAACGCATCGCCTTTGATGATTTGATAGCTTACATGCTCAGGCGCTAACGACTGAATAAACTCAGCCGCTTTACCAGCTAGGCTTTCAGGGAAGATATCATCGGCTGTGCCGTTGATCATTTGGCGAGCCCATGTAGCCGCTTGCTTTAATGAAGCTAGCTCTTTGCTGTCTGTTTTTGCGTTCTCAACAAATTCAATCGCATCTAAATTCTTTGGTGAAACGAAACCTTGGTAAAAGGCCCACTGTGTTTCTGTGCACCAAACGTCACCCACTAACGCGATGTTTTTTAAACCTTGATTAGCTAACGTGCGTGCTGCTTTTTGAACACTTTTAAGTGTATCATGCTCAGTTAAATGAACAGTTGCGCCTTGTTCAGTAAAAGAAAGAGTGGCTTTTTCGCCCCAATGTGCGGCAGCACTGTGCTCGCTAAGTTGAACTAAAAATTTTTCTGACATGTTAGAATACTCTTTGCGCTAGAAATTGTCGCTCGAGTTTACTACAGCACGCGTCAGTTCCCAACTGCTTGCGATAAATAGCCAATATCGACGTGGTTCAGTCCATGTATTGAATTACATACAAAAATTAAAAGCGATCCAATAACGCCATGAAATTTACGCCACCATTACAATCTGCCACTTTACTCAAGCGCTATAAGCGCTTCTTAGCTGATTTAAAAACGCCTTGTGGTCACGAGTTTACCGCTCACTGCGCTAACACTGGTAAAATGACTGGTTGTGCAGAACCCGGCTTTAACGCTTATTACTCAACGAGTGACAACACTAAACGTAAGTATCCCCACTCTTTACAATTAACTGAAAACACGTTTAATCAGCTTATCTGTGTCAATACCGCTATTGCCAATCAAGTTGTCCACGAGGCAGTGCAAAATGGGGTGATTAAAGAGCTTGCTGACTATCAAACCCTAAACTCAGAAGTAAAGTACGGCCAAGAAAATAGTCGTATCGATTTTTTATTAACAGATGAACACAAACCCCACTGCTACGTAGAAGTAAAATCAGTGACATTGCTTTCGCAAGCAGAACCAGAATCTGGACAAGGTTATTTTCCGGATGCAAAAACGGAGCGAGGCCAAAAACATCTTCGAGAGTTAATAGAGATGGCGCAGCAAGGGTATCGTGCAGTGCTATTTTTTGCCGTTTTACATGAAGGTATCAACCAAGTAAGTGCGGCTGCACATATCGATCCTAAATACGCTCAGCTTTTAACAGATGCAATAGAAAATGGTGTTGAAGTCATTGCTTACAAAGCAAAAATTTCTGCTGAAGAAATTAAACTGCAAGAAAAATGTGATTTTCTGAGCTAACCAACTCTTTTACTAAAATGACAATAAAAAACACGATTTAAGTTGTATTATTTTTTTTTGCCTATATAACTTAGCAAATTTATTAAAATTATGAGTAGTGGCTCTACTCATGGCAATTTATGCAATCAGGGGTCGAGGCATATAAATTAAGCTAAAATAAATTTGCCTCAATCTAATGATTCTGCTATTTATAGCCGCCGGCTAACGCTGGGCAAAATATTAAGGATTTAGGAGAAAGTTATGCCAGACCAAAAAAGACTAGGGTTATTGGCTCAGGCCGGGTTGGAACCATACCAAGAACAGCCAGGTGAAGAGTATATGAATGAAGCACAACGTGCTCATTTCAAAAAAATTTTAGAAGCTTGGCGTAATGATTTACGTAACGAAGTTGACCGCACTAAATCGCATATGCAAGACGAGGCAGCTAACTTTCCAGATCCAGTAGACCGTGCAGCACAAGAAGAAGAATTCTCATTAGAACTTCGTACTCGTGACCGTGAACGTAAACTGATCAAAAAGATTGAAAAAACGATTCAACTAATCAAAGAAGATGACTTTGGTTTTTGTGAATCATGTGGTATCGAAATTGGTATCCGCCGCTTAGAAGCGCGTCCTACAGCAGACTTATGTGTTGACTGTAAAACGCTTGCGGAAATTAAAGAAAAACAATCTGGACGCGGTTAATTACACCCATTTGCTTAATTAGCCCATGCCTACCACAGCCGTTAATACGCAAAAGCGTGAATATCGTGGCCGCTTTGCGCCATCCCCTTCGGGGCCATTGCACTTTGGTTCACTTATAGCGGCTGTGGGGAGCTTCCTTGATGCAAAAGCCAATCAAGGAAAATGGTTAGTACGCATTGAAGATATCGACACAACGCGTGTTGTAAATGGTGCTAGCGACGACATATTACACACCCTAGAGGCTTACGGCCTGCACTGGGATGAAAGCGTAATCTACCAAACCCAACGTCATGAACAGTACCAAGCTATTGTTGATGAACTCATTTCTCAAAACCTTGTTTATACATGCCATTGCACCCGTAAAGAAATTAAAGCTATCGGGGGCATTTACCAAGGTCATTGCCGACATAAAAATCATTCTTTAGCTGATTCAGCGCTGCGTTTAACCCAGCAATTTGCTACCAGCAACTATGATGATTTAATTCAAGGTGAGATCCATGTAGACAACCAGCTTGCACAAGAAGATTATCTAATTAAACGCAGTGATGGATTATTCGCCTATCAACTGGTTGTGGTTGTTGATGATATTGCACAAGGTATTTCTCATGTTGTTCGCGGCGCGGATCTACTTGAGCCCACAGCTAGGCAGCTAAGCTTATTTAAGCAACTTAATCAACCGGCTCCGCAGTATGCACATTTACCCCTTGCGGTTGCAAAACCGGGTTTTAAATTGTCAAAACAAAATTATGCGCCGGCCATTTCTAAAAAAGATCCTAAACCTGCACTGTTTGATGCCTTGCGCTTTTTAGGATTACAGCCTGAGGCATCCATCCTCTCGTTAAGCATTGAGCAAATGCTTGAGTGGGCAATTAAAACCTATCGTATGGAACTGGTTCCTAAGAGCCTAGAAATCCAAGTTAGTGAGGATCCTAACTCAGCTTTTTGTGACTTTCTTACTATTACAAAATAAATTGCCAATTTTAAAGGTAGAGTAACTTAATTTTTCAGCCACGCTGGTATATGATAGCGACCCAAAGTGTACGATTCATCAACACCTTGCTTTAGCGTCATATTAAACACTCCGTTATCGAGTCAATCTCTCATCGGCGAAGTAACAAACAAGCGCTATACTTGATGAGTCGCAGAGTCCGCGTCGTAGGAGACAGATTATTATTTCCAAGCTTTTTCAATTTTGTCGGCAGATTATTGGCCCAAATGCCACGACATCCAGTAATGCTGTACAAACGAGCGAGTTACCTTTGGTGATCGAGCGCAGTGAACATGGTATTTCACGCAAACAATTTAGCCCAAATGCAATCAAAGTATTATACCGCCTTAAAGAAGGTGGGTTTGATGCCTATCTAGTAGGTGGTTGTATTCGAGATATATTGTTAGGCCAGCAACCAAAAGATTTTGATGTTGTAACTAATGCAACGCCTGAGCAAATTAAAAAACTCTTTCGTAATTGTCGACTAATCGGCCGTCGCTTTCGCCTAGCGCATATTGTGTTTGGTCGCGAAATCATCGAAGTTGCTACCATGCGTGGTCACCATGAAGCGGATGAAAGTAAAAATCAAATAAGCCAATCAAGCGAACACGGGCAACTCCTGCGCGATAATGTCTACGGCAGTATTGAAGAAGATGCTGAACGCCGTGACTTTTCAATAAATGCACTGTACTACTCGATTAACGACTTTTGCATTTATGATTACGCTAACGGTATCAGCGCAATAAAAGCGAAGCAAATCGAGCTGATTGGCGACCCAGAAACCCGTTACCGTGAAGACCCTGTGCGTATGTTACGCGCGGTTAGGTTTGCAACAAAGTTGGGCATGAGCATAGCGCCTGCCACAGAAAAACCCATTAAAGGCCTTGCTAATTTACTAGATCATATTCCGCCAGCGCGTTTATTTGAAGAGTCACTTAAACTGTTCTTAAACGGCAAAGCAGAAGAAAACTATTTAATGCTCCGCCAATATGGGTTATTCAAAGCGCTCTTTCCTGCGCTTGATAAAATCTTAGATGCTAACCCAGATGGCATTGAGCATGCGTTTATTCTGCAAATGTTTAAAAACACAGATAAGCGTATTAATGCCGATAAAAAAGTCACTCCGGCCTTTATTTTTGCCGCTATATTGTGGTTTCCACTACTTAATATTGCGAAGAAACTACAACAGCGCGACCAACTGTCAGAATACGATGCATTTGCGCAAGCAATGAATAAAGTACTCAGTGAGAACGCGCAACATGTTGCAGTACCAAAACGCTTTACATTAGGTGCTCGTGATATTTGGCATATTCAGCAACGTCTTGATAAACGAGGTGGTCAGCGCGCCTACAGGCTAACGCAACAACCACGTTTTAAAGCAGCTTATGACTTCTTACTACTTCGAGTTCAAGCTGGTGAAGAGCAGCACGAAGAGCTGGCAACTTGGTGGACAACCTACCTAAGCCAAGACATCAACGGGCAAAAAGAAATGGTTAAAAACCTCGGCCATCAAGGTGGGCCGAAGCGTCGCCGCCGCCCTCGCAAGAAAAAAGCTGATTAAGTATGAACACGGTTTATTTAGGATTAGGCGCTAATTTAAATGCGCCACGTAAACAAATTCATGCAGCCGTTGAAGCGTTAAAAGCCTTAAAGGAAGTTGAGTTTGTCTGTGTCTCGCACGATTACGCAAGTAAACCTATGGGACCACAGGATCAACCTGACTATGTAAATGCCGTAGCCTGTGTTAAAACAGCATTACAACCTGAACAGCTACTTGATTTAACTCAAGCTATTGAACTTGAACATGGTCGAGTACGTAAAGAAGAACGCTGGGGTCCACGTACCCTTGATATAGATATTTTATTGTTCGCCAATGATGTGATCGACACCCCTCGCCTAACCGTGCCTCATTACGGCCTAACAGAGCGAGAATTTGTGGTGTATCCGCTACTTGAAATCGCGCCATCACTCATTTTACCGAACAATCAATCACTTGCTGATATAACAAAAACGTTGCCTTTAAACGGTTTACAACAACTCCCTCAGCAGTAATCAACCAAGGCAAAGCCTTAGAGGAAATTATGTCTAAAATCACCGTTTCAACTCTCAATAAAATGAAACAAGAACAACAAAAAATCACCGCATTAACAGCCTACGATGCCAGTTTTGCTAAATTGTTTCATGATAATGGCGTCGAGGTGATTTTAGTCGGTGACTCTTTAGGAATGGTATTGCAAGGTGGTGATGACACATTAGCAGTAACCAACAGTGAGATTGCTTATCATACACGCTGCGTACGTGCCGGTAGCCGTGAATTGTTTGTGATTGCTGACTTACCATTTATGACCTATGCCAACCCAACTGATGCGTGTAAAAATGCTGCAGAGCTAATGCGTGCAGGCGCTAATATGATCAAGCTTGAAGGCGGTGAGTGGCTGCACGACAGCATCAAGGCTATGACGCAACAAGGTATTCCAGTTTGCGGTCATTTGGGGTTAACGCCGCAATCTGTCCATGTTTTTGGTGGCTTTAAAATTCAAGGCCGCGAGCAGTCTCAAGCTGATAAAATGGTCAGTGATGCAAAAGCCCTTGAAGCAGCCGGCGCGCAACTTATCGTATTAGAATGCATACCAAGTGAGCTTGCTAAGCGTATTACTGATGAACTAAGCATTCCAACTATTGGTATTGGTGCTGGCAATCAAACTGATGGACAAATTTTAGTAATGCACGACTTAGTTGGCATTTCAGCAGGCTATATTCCTAAGTTCTCAAAAAACTTTTTATTAGAGACAGGCAATATGCCAGCAGCAGTGCAAAAGTATTGTGAAGATGTAAAAAGTGGTGCTTTCCCAAGTGCCGAACACGAGTTTAAATAAATGCAATCAATCACTGAAATCAAATCGTTACGCAGCCAAGTAAAAGCATGGCGTCAAGCAGGCCTGAGCATTGCGCTTGTGCCAACCATGGGCAATTTACATCAAGGCCACTTTTCACTTGTTGAAAAAGCCAAAACACTGGCTGATAAAGTCGTTGTAAGTATTTTTGTAAACCCGATGCAGTTCGGTGCCAATGAAGACCTTGATAGCTACCCACGTACGTTGAACGAAGACAAGCAAGGTTTAGCAGATCTTGGTACTGACATTGTGTTTACCCCTTCTGTTGAGACTATTTATCCGAATGGTTTAGGCGAACAAAGTTTTGTCGATGTACCGGGTGTGTCTATGGGTTACTGTGGTGGCTCACGTCCTGGTCACTTTAAAGGTGTTGCGACGGTTGTTACTAAGTTATTCAATTTGGTTCAACCTGACTTTGCTTGTTTTGGTGAAAAAGATTTTCAGCAGCTACAAGTCATTAAAACCATGACGCGCGATTTATCTATTCCAGTTGAAATTATTGGCGTACCTACTTGTCGCGAAATATCTGGGCTTGCCATGAGCTCTCGTAATGGCTATTTATCTGATGAGCAAAAAGACACCGCAAAAGTGCTGTTTGCCACGCTAAATAATACAGCAACAGCACTCAAACAAGGTAACGCAGACATCGCAACACTTGAGGCTGATGCAAAAACTCAGCTCGAAATGGCAGGACTAAAACCTGACTATTATTCGATTGCAGAGCGCTCAACACTAAAACCAGCCACCGCGGCTGATAAACAACTTGTTATTTTAGCTGCCGCCTATTTAGGTACAGTGCGTTTAATTGACAATTTACAAGTTGAGCTGGATTAAATAGCAACAATCTGGGTAAGATGGATTGCAAAGAATAGACATAAACTAGGGATAAGCATGAAAAAACTACCAGCAATTGCAGCAACATTGTTTGCTATGACATTACTGTCTGCCTGCTCAAACAAAATTGACAATCCAGAAATGCAGCAATGTGCTCAGCAAAACTATCAATGCGAAGCAAGCTGTGAACAACAAAGCACGGCTGATGGCTTAGTTCATAAAGTCTGTAGCAACAAGTGCATTGAAGCTTACAACCAATGTAAAGCCAATGCAGAAAAATTAGGTGAAGTTAAATAAGCTGATTTTTCGAGGCACTGAAAACACCTTCAGTGCCTGCACTCCCCTCCTCGATTACAATTTCGCTTTCACAATTAAGCCTATGGTAATTTTGTTCATATTTTTGTTCGTCCTTTAAGCTATTCATATTAGGGCAAGCTTTCGTTCATTAAACTTCTCCATATTGGTGACGAATAAACAACTGCAACCGTGTAATTGTTTCTCACTAATTTCAAATTTTTACCAACTCGCATTTACTGTACGAACTCAAAGCCATTGAGAATATTAGTTTTTATTATGGGTTCAGTAATTGCTAAGAGATATGAATGAATTAACGTGATTTACGGCTAAAGGAAAATTGAATGAGACCAGAAACCCGAACTAAGCTCTTCAGCGCTGTCAAAAAGAAGACCTTCTTGGGCGTATTATTAGCCATGAGTGCAGGTACTAGTTACGCTATTGAAGACCCAGACCAGCCAAAAGCGACTGAAACAGAACAAACAGCCGTCAAGGTTCAAGCTACCGAAAATGAAAAACAGCAAGTAAAGGATAATACTGCTGTTGAGCTTAAGCCTGCAATGATCACGATTCCTCAAGAAAAGCTATTTGAAGTCATCAAGGCTCGCGCAAAGAAATTAGCATCTGAACCGTATGTTGCACCAAAAGATTTAGAGCTTGAAGCATTAACAAGCATCGGCTATCAAGATTATCGTGCAATCCGTTTTCGTACTGATAAAGCAATTTGGAAAGATCAAAGCCTGTATGAAGTGCAGTTATTCCACCCAGGCTTTTTATACCGTTCACCGGTTGCTATTAATACTGTTGAGCAAAATGCTGAAGTAAAGAGTTTACCATTTAAAACAGATTACTATCGTTACGATGCAACCGCTGCACCATTAGAACAAGAGATCAGTAAAGCAATTGCCAATACACAACTTGGTCATGCAGGTTTCCGCTTGCATTTTCCACTCAATAATAATGAGTACAAAGACGAAGTTGCAGTATTCCAAGGTGCTTCTTATTTTCGTTTAGTAGGCCCGCATCAAGTATATGGTCTTTCAGCCCGCGGTCTTGCTATTGATACTGCCTTGAATTCAGGTGAAGAGTTCCCAGTGTTTAAAGAGTTTTGGTTAGTAAAACCAGCACCCGAAGATACCACTATCGTGCTTTATGCCCTATTAGACAGCCCATCAGTATCAGGTGCTTATCGCTTTGAATTAACACCTTCTACCAATACTGAAGTAAAAACCGAGATGCAGATCTTTGCTCGTAAAGACATTAAAAAACTTGGGATTGCCCCTTTAACAAGCATGTTCTATCACGGTGAAAACAGTACCAAGTTTTTTGATGATTACCGCCCAGAAGTGCATGACTCTGATGGTCTCTTGATGCAATCAGAACAAGGTCAATGGGTTTGGCGTGCACTGAATAACCCAAAAAAATTAAGCGTTACTTCGTTTAGCTACGATAATCCAAAAGGCTTTGGTTTAGCGCAACGAGACCGTGACTTTAATAACTACCTTGATACCGAGGCACATTACCATAATCGTCCGAGCATGTGGATTGAGCCACTTGGTGCGTGGGGTAAAGGACGCGTTGAGTTAGTTGAGATCCCAACAGATACAGAAACCAACGACAATATTGTTAGCTATTGGGTGCCAGAGCAGCCAATGAAAGCCGGTGACAACTTAAGCTTTAGTTACAAGCTTTCAACTTTCAATGCCACGCTTGCAACTCAAGATAAAGCGAGTGTGTTAAGAACCCGAATTGGTAGTGCTGCACTTCCGGGTGAGAAGAATCCGCCACCGAAAAGTCATCGTCAATTTACCGTAGATTTTAGTGGTGAAAACATCAATCAACTTTCAGCTAATTTTGCCATGATGGCCGATTTAACCCTGTCATCAGGTCAAGTGAGCGATAAAACTGTGCAGCAGTTACCAAATAATCAAGGATGGCGCGTAGCCTTTAAAGTGGCGCCAGAGGGAGATAAGCCTGTAGATATGCGCTTATCGTTAAAACTACGTGACAAAGAAATCAGCGAGGTATGGAGCTATGTCTGGTATCCAAACGACGTCCAATAGTAAAGCATTAGAAGCAACAGCAATGCCGTTCAAAAAAACACGCGCTTGGCTTTTTTCGAGCCTAGCGCTCACCATTACCGCCTATGGCGTGTGGATCATGTTCGATATTTTAAATTCTAACGGCATGACACCGCTTGAGTACGCTTTACTGGCATTATTTACAGTCACCTTCGCGTGGATTGTTACAGCCTTTTGTAGTGGCTGTATGGGCTTCATCCTGCAATTATTTCGTATTGACCCGTTGACCTTAAAACGTCAAAAACCAATCGAGATTGATCAGCATGCCTTAAGCCAAACTAAAACAGCCATTGTTATGCCTATCTACAATGAAGATACAGAACGTGTGATAGCTGGTTTTGAAGTTAGCCTTCGCTCGCTGGCAAAAACAGGGCAGATGCCACATTACGACTTTTACTTGCTTAGTGATACGCAAGACCCTGAAATTGCTCGTAATGAACTTAAAGCATGGAATGCACTCACTAAACGCTTAGGTGATTTAGCAAAGCATACCTTTTATCGTCGCCGTGAAGACAATAAACACCGTAAAGTAGGTAACTTAACCGACTTTTGTGAACGTTGGGGTAGCCAATACGATCACATGATTGTACTTGATGCCGATAGCATTATGACGGGTCAGTGTATGCTCGAGCTTACTGCTAGCATGATCAGTAATCCAAAATCAGGCTTAATCCAAACTATTCCAATTCCAGTTCGCCAAGACACGTTTTTTGGTCGCTTTTTACAGTTTGCCTCAATTTTATATAGCCCGATGCTAGCAACCGGTTCTGCTTTTTGGCAAACAAACCAAGCAAACTACTGGGGTCACAACGCCATTATTCGCGTTGAGGCATTCACTAAATGCTGCGGTCTGCCAGTTTTAAAAGGCAATGCCCCATTTGGTGGTGAGATTTTAAGTCATGACTTCGTCGAAGCTTCACTTCTTCATCGTAGTGGCTGGGATGTGTTACTGCTGAGCGATGTTGAAGGTAGTTACGAAGAAGTACCAAGTAATATTCTTGATTATGCGATTCGTGATAGACGTTGGGTGCAAGGTAATATCCAGCATTTAGGTTTATTGCCTAAATCTGGCCTTAAGCTAATGAGTAAAATGCACTTTTTATTTGGTGCCACAGCCTATATCTCATCGTTAATTTGGTTATCTATGCTGGCATTAAGTACCTTAGATGCGGTGACTCGTGCGCTGAATAGTGACGTGTATTTTAACCATGCTTATCAGCTTTTCCCTACTTGGCAAATTGCCAAAACAGATTTAATTGATTCGTTATTATTTATTACTGCCGTGCTGTTGTTACTGCCAAAATTAATGGGTGTTATTGTAACTTTGGTACACCGTAACAAAGCCTTTGGCGGCACCATGAAGCTTATTGCAGGTTCAGTCATCGAAACCATTTTTGCGATTGTGATTGCACCGCTAATGATGGTATTTCATAGCTATTTTGTAGTATGCGTATTTTTGGGTAAAAAAGTCAGTTGGGATGCACAGCCTCGTGAAGGCCGCATGGTGCCTTGGAAAGAAGCGATTGGTTATACGTTATTTTCGACTATTACCGCAATTATTTGGGGAGGCGTCGCTTACTACTTCACACCAACCTTCTTTTGGTGGTTATCACCTATTTTAGTGGGTCTTATTTTGGCTGCACCGATTGTACGCTACTCAAGTAGCATCGGCTTAGGTGTTAAAATGCGTAAAATGGGTTTATTTTTATGCCCAAGTGAAGTTGAAAACGATGATACTTTAGCGGCACTTCGTGTACACCAACAAGAAATTGGTTTACCAAAAGATGAACATGCTGACTTTAGTGTTCCTGCATTACCGAATGAATACCCTACGGTAATGCCAATTCAAAGCTTTAAGGCACCTTCGGGTAAAAAGCGTAAGCAAGTACGTATTGCTCAGCAACGTATTAAAGCCAAGCTCTTTGCCAAAAGCTAAACGAAAAAAAACCGCTCAATGAGCGGTTTTCTTAGCTATGTCTGTATGGTTGTTACAGAAGGCCTAGCTTTTTAAGTTCAGCCATTGCCATTTTGCCTGAAAGTGGCACATAACCATCTTTCTCAACAATTTTTTGACCATCTACAGATAACACCATTTTTAAGAACTCTGCATCAATTGGTGCAAGAGGCTTGTTAGGGTGCTTGTTCACGTAAACATATAAGAAACGAGATAGTGGGTATTTACCTGTTGCTACGTTTTCTAATGTTGCATCAACAAAGTTATCGCCTTTCTTAGCAAGTGGTACTGTACGTACACCTGATGTTTTATAACCGATACCTGAGTAACCAATCGCGTTCACTGACGAAGAGATTGACTGTACTACAGATGCAGAACCAGGCTGTTCGTTTACGTTATTACGGAAGTCACCTTTACAAAGTGCTTTTTTCTTAAAGTAACCGTAAGTACCCGATACTGAGTTACGACCGTAAAGCTGAATATCTTTTGCAGCCCAATCGCCTTCTAGACCAACATCGCTCCAACGGTTAACTTCTGCTTCAGCACCACATTTACGTGTAGAAGAGAAAATCGCGTCAACTTGGTCAATACGTAAACCTTTGATTGGATTGTCTTTGTGTACGAATACAGCAAGTGCATCGATTGCAACGCGTACTTCAGTTGGCTTATAGCCGTAACGTTTTTCGAATGCTTCAATTTCTTTTGACTTCATACGACGGCTCATAGGGCCGAAGTTTGCTGTACCTTCAGTTAATGCAGGTGGAGCCGTTGAAGAACCCGCTGCTTGAATTTGGATGTTCACGTTTGGATAGAAGCGTTTGTACTCTTCTGCCCAGAACGTCATCATGTTTGCAAGCGTGTCAGAACCTACAGATGAGAAGTTACCAGAGATACCACTTGTTTTTGTGTACTCAGGCATATCTTTATCTACTGCAGCTGCTTGTGCTGATACAAATGTTGTTACAGCCACACCCATTGCGGCAACGAGATTTTTGAATTTCATAGGGGTTACTCCGATTTGTTCGTCCCATTTCCTAACTGCGGTCTACTCTAATGACACTAGATGACAGTTAGATTACTCTAAAATGACATTTTTATGACTTTGCAGTTTTTTCAATTTTTTCTACTATCGATACGATTTTTTCATTACCAAATGCGAACGAAAAAGTTGAACCCTTTCCTAATTGACTGCGAATATCTAAACGGCTGTCATGACGTGTAAGTACATGTTTTGTAATAGCTAAACCTAAGCCAGAACCACCAGTAGTGCGGCTACGAGCCTTGTCTACACGATAAAAACGTTCCGTTAAGCGGTTTATGTGCTCTGCGGCAATGCCATCGCCATTATCGGTCACACTAAATAAAGCTTGGTCATTTTTACGCTGCCAATCAACCACGATTTTGCCGCCAGGCTTGGTGTAATGAATGGCATTAAAAACAAGGTTAGAAAAGGCACTACGCAATTCATCTTCAGCACCTTTTATATCGAGGCTGGCATCAATGTTAAAAATCAGTTCATGACCTTTATCTTGATTTAGTGACTGTGCCTCAGTTTGAATATAGGTAAGCAGCTGCGGTACATTGACAGGCTTGTCGTTATCTTGACGACGCGCCCCTTCAATCCGCGACAGCGACAGCAATTGATTAACCAAGCTGTCCATTCGCTTACATTGCTCGAGCATAGTCGTTTGCGCTTTGTGCCACATTGCAGGAGGTGGCAGGCTTTCTGAATCAAGCATTTCTAAGTAACCGGTTACCACCGTAAGCGGTGTTCTTAGCTCATGAGACACATTAGCCACAAAATCTTTTCGCATTTGTTCTAGTTGCTTTAAGCGCGTGACATCACGCACTACCATCATCAACTGCGAACTTGCATAAGGCATAACACGAAACTCTAGAGTTTGATCGTAGCTGTGGCCACCATCAAGCTCGAGCGGTTCATCGAAACAGGCTTTGTGCATATACTTAGCAAATTTGGGATCGCGAATAAGATTATCTAAGCGTTGCCCATGATCGGTCGGCCATTGTAGCCCTAACACTTTAAGTGCTAGCTGGTTACACCATATAATACTGAGATCTTTTTGTAGTACCACAACGGCATCAGGTACCGCTTCAGCACCATCTCGAAAACGGCGTATTAAATCTGCCAGTTCATTGCGTTTTTTACGGTTACGATGTTGTAAATGATAAATCCCTTCAAAGACTTGCTCCCACGCTCCCTCCCCTTCAGGTGGGTTAAAACTACGTTGATTAAGGAGCCAATCGCTGAGGCGATATAATTGATGATAATGCCAAATTAGAAGTGCAAAAGAGCCTAAAAATAAAAGCAAAAAAGGCGCACCTACAAGTACGCCAACTAATAACAAGGGTAAGAAATACATAAACAGGCGTTTTGCTAACGCCTGTTTATTCACTACTCGATACATACACTCACTTTACCTTAAGTATGTAAATTAGCTTGTTAAGGTCATTCCTATGACACTTATAATTTACTTGAAAAACGATAGCCTGCACCACGAACGGTTTGCACTAAACGGTCATGCCCCAATGGTGCAATCGCTTTACGTAGACGACGAATATGCACATCAACAGTACGGTCTTCTACGTATACATTTGTTCCCCATACATGATCAAGTAATTGTTCACGGCTGTAAACACGTTCAGGATGAGTCATGAAAAAATGCAGTAGTCTAAATTCTGTTGGTCCCATATCTAATTCACTACCTTCTGATGTTACACGGTGTGAAATTGGGTCAAGGCGTAAACCATGAACTTCAATAGCTTCTTCTAATGAAGTAGGTGAAACACGGCGAATAACCGCTTTAATACGCGCCATTAATTCTTTTGGTGAGAAAGGTTTTGTTACGTAGTCATCAGCACCTACTTCTAATCCGCGCACTTTATCTTCTTCTTCACCGCGCGCTGTCAGCATTATGATAGGGATTTGACGAGTATATTCATTTTGCTTGAACTTTTTAGCGATTTGGATTCCGCTACCACCAGGTAACATCCAATCTAATAAAACCATATCTGGGTATGGCTCAACCATCGCTTCAATAGCAGAGTCATAATCTTCTGCTTCAATTGCTTGAAAACCATTTTGTTCTAAAACAAAAACCAGCATCTCTCTGATAGGCGCTTCGTCATCGACGACTAGTACTTTACGTGACATTCCAATTTATCTCTTACGTTAGCGAACTGGTTTCATTATTATGACTAAGTATGACATTTTTATGAAAGTCTAACGAGTAATTCAAAAACTTCAAAAAAATCAGCGTAAAAATAAGCAATTTTAAGGAAAAAACAGCCTTTTCAGGCTAAAAATCATACCTTAAAGTGACTGCTAAATGATCTTCATCAGAATTATTATCTAGTGAAAATTGCGTATACCACATATACATACGTGCTTGTTTTGACAGGCTTCGCTCCACACCGACTGAGGTACCACTGCCTGAATCTTTGAGCTTGCCAAAGTCACCATCAGAGTCTTGATATTGTGCGAGTAATTTATATTTATCAATTTTATAAGAGGCACTGACTAAAAAGCCATCTTCTTTGTTTGAACCCGATACTTTTTCACTTTGTTGATACATACCGCCTAAGGTTAGCTCACCTAATTTACCTTGCGCAGTAAACCGTGTTGTATCGTAACCTGCTACTTTACTGTCGTGGGCAACACTTACAAAATAAGGCGCTTTTTTAAGCTTGCTATCACCATATGTTATCGCTGCAGAAATACCTGTTTCATCATTTTGTTTGGAGTTATCTTCAGCAATATAGGTCACTACAAACTGCATATTACCAACTATTGGTGAGTTATAATGCAGCACATCACCAAGACGGTTTTCACCATTAAACAAAGCCTTAATATCACCATTAAAGTCATTCATTAAATCAACTTTGCCTTGTGCGACCTTCAACGCAGTATCATGACGGCCTATCACAATTTGCCCATAACTGCCTTGTAAACCTACATATTGATTACGTGCGGTAATATTCTCTTCAGTTTTACCATCGCTGTCTTGATCAGCGGCATTAACCGCAAATTCAAATTTATATACGGCTTTTAAACCATCACTTATATCACCACTACCTTTGATCCCCATTCGTGAGTTGTAGCTCTCTATGGAAGTTTCACTGCCATTTCCAGTGTCGCTGTTAGCAATCCCTAAATGAGCCCGTCCATATACATCTACTGCTTCGGCAGCACTATGAAAGGAAATAAAGCACATAGCAAAGCTCGACAACATCATGGCAGGTTTTTTCATGGTAGCGATCCTTAATTTAAGCAGTAACTTAAAAATCGAACATAAAGGGCTTTTGGTCAAGGCAAGGAGAGGATATTTCAAATAAAAATCACGGATCACTGATCTACCAACTAAATCAGATCAGGATCAGGTTTTTACTAAGTTGATCAATCACAGATCAGTTTTTTACTTAGAGAGTACGTTAACTTGTTGATTTAATGTTAGGGCGATCAGCCCATTGTTTAAAAGGTGAACAAAGAAAAGCCCCTGATCAGTCTACAACTAGTAAAATAATGATCCGTGAAAGCCAAGGTTAGTAAAACACTGATCCTGAGGTGCATGAGTAAGTAAACCGATGATCCGTCTTGATCAAGGCAATAAAAAACCGGCAAAAAGCCGGCTTTTTCAACTTATTATCAATTACTTGATTTGTGGATCAAGTTCACCCGATAAGTATTTAAGGTGCATATCATCTAAAGAGATTGGCTTGATCTTAGCCGCTTGACCCGCAGTACCAAAGGCTTCGTAACGAGCAACACAGATCTCAGTCATTGCTTTCGTTGCTTCTGCTAAGTATTTACGTGGATCGAAGTTAGCTGGGTTTAAAGCTAAGTGACGACGAATAGCACCTGTTGATGCTAAACGAAGATCGGTATCGATATTTACTTTACGAACACCATACTTAATACCTTCGATGATCTGCTCTACTGGCACACCATAAGTCTCAGGGATTTCACCACCGTATTGATTGATCACTTCTAACCACTCTTGTGGCACTGAAGACGAACCATGCATTACTAAGTGAGTGTTAGGAATACGGGCATGGATCTCTTTGATGCGATCAATCGCTAAGATATCGTCTGTTGGTGGACGAGTGAATTTGTACGCACCATGTGATGTACCACAAGCGATAGCCAGTGCATCCACTTTCGTTTTACGGACGAAGTCAGCCGCTTCTTCTGGATCTGTTAGCATTTGATCCGTAGACAGTTTACCTTCTGCACCAACGCCATCTTCTTCACCTGCTTCACCTGTTTCAAGTGAACCTAAAACACCTAACTCGCCTTCAACAGACACACCACAAGCATGCGCCATTTCAACTGTTTGACGTGTTACATCAACATTATATTCGTAGCTTGAAGGGGTTTTACCATCAGACATTAATGAGCCATCCATCATTACTGATGAAAAGCCTAATTGGATTGAACGCTGACATACACCCGGTGATGTACCGTGGTCTTGATGCATTACAACTGGGATATGTGGCCATTCTTCAACGGCAGCTAAAATCATATGACGAATAAAAGGGGCACCGGCATAGGCGCGAGCGCCTGCAGAACCTTGTACAATTACTGGGCTGTTTGTTTTGTCAGCCGCTTCCATAATTGCACGCATTTGCTCTTGGTTATTAACGTTAAACGCAGGTACGCCATAACCATTTTCAGCTGCATGATCAAGAAGTTGTCGCATACTGATTAAAGCCATTTGGTATTCTCCAAATTGTATCGACAGTAGTTACCTACCATCTAGTTTGAACGGATATAAGTTATTTTTTGATGCATCACTGCATCGCGAGAAGCTGTCGCCTACCGTAATAGCTGTAAATAAAATGAGGGTGAGAGGTATTTTATAAACAGCTAAACCAGCGTAATTACTTAACAACTACGCTAGCTTTCGCACTAATTACTTAGCACGTTCTTCAAGCATAGCAACTGCTGGTAGTTTTTTCCCTTCTAAAAATTCAAGGAAAGCACCGCCACCGGTTGAAATGTAAGAAACTTTATCGGTAATGCCGTATTTATCAATCGCTGCAAGCGTATCACCGCCACCAGCAATCGAGAATGCATTTGAGTTAGCAATCGCATCTGCAATAGCACGTGTGCCGTTACCGAATTGATCAAATTCAAATACACCTACTGGACCATTCCATACAACGGTACCCGCATTAGCAATAATTTTTGCTAATTGGTTTGCTGTATCAGGGCCAATATCAAAAATCATGTCTTCATCTGTTACTTCAGTCACATCTTTTAGTGTCGCTACTGCAGATTCAGAGAATTCATTACCTACAACAACATCTGTTGGTACAGGAATTTCGCCATTATTCGCTTTTGCAGCTGCACTTAATTTGTTTGCTTCATCGATTAAATCAGCTTCAAATAAAGATTTACCTACTGGGTGCCCTGCTGCCGCGATGAAGGTATTAGCAATACCACCACCCGTTACAAGTTGATCAACCACTTTAGATAGCGAATCAAGTACAGTTAACTTAGTCGATACTTTAGAGCCACCAACGATAGCCACTAAAGGACGAGCGGGGTTATCAAGCGCTTTACCTAGTGCGTCTAGCTCGGCCGCAAGAAGTGGACCTGCACATGCAACATCAGCAAATAAGCCCACACCGTGAGTCGATGCTTGTGCACGGTGAGCCGTACCAAATGCATCCATTACGTAAACATCACATAATGCAGCTAATTTTTTAGACAGTGTTTCGTCATTTTTCTTTTCGCCAACGTTAAAACGCACGTTTTCAAAAACAACCACTTCGTTGTCTGCTACGTCAACACCATCAAGGTAATCTTTTTCAAGACGAACAGTTTGCTCAAGAGCATTATTTAAATAATCAACAACAGGGGCGAGTGAAAACGCTTCATCATATTCCCCTTCCGTAGGGCGGCCAAGGTGTGACATCACCATTACTTTAGCGCCTTTTTCTAACGCTAATTTAATAGTTGGTAATGCTGCACGAATACGTGCATCAGAGGTCACTTTACCTTCTTTTACAGGCACATTTAAATCTTCACGAATTAACACGCGTTTGCCGTTTAAATCTAAATCTGCCATTTTAATGACCGACATGGACTTCTCCTTAGTTAACGATACTAATATTATATTTATACATTATTGGCTTACAGCCATCATCGCACGCGCAGTGTCGAGCATACGATTAGCAAAGCCCCACTCATTATCGCACCACACTAACAACTTTATCAGTCGTTTATGACTAACACGTGTCTGAGTGCCATCTATGATACAAGAATGTGGGTCATGATTAAAATCTACCGATACCAATGGCTCTTCTGTGTAGCTTAAAATACCTTCAAGACGGTCTTTTGCTGCTAACTTAAGTGCTTGATTGACAGTCGCTAAATTCACATCGGTATTCACTGTTACACTTAAATCCATCGCCGTCACATTGATAGTTGGTACCCTAACAGCAATGGCCTCAAAGCGACTATGAAACTTAGGCAAAATGCGCTCAATACCACGCGCAAGCTTTGTATCTACCGGAATAATAGACTGGCTTGCGGCGCGAGTACGACGCAAATCATGATGATACGCATCAATCACTTGTTGATCATGCATCGAGGCATGAATCGTCGTAATGGCCCCAGATTCAATTGAAAATGCGTCATCTAACACTTTAATCACTGGCACAATACAGTTTGTGGTACATGAACCATTTGAAACAATCGTATGTTCTGCTTTTAGCTCATCATCGTTAATACCATACACAATTGTGGCATCAACATCAGCATCTGCTGGCTGTGAAAACAATACTTTTTTTGCGCCCGCAGCTAAGTGTAGCTCTGCATGTTCACGTGAGTGATACACCCCAGTACATTCAAGAACCACATCAATATCTAGTGTTTGCCAAGGCAGTTCTGCAGGGTTTTCTTCTGCAAATAAGGCTATAGAGTCGTTAGCAACCGTTAAAGTATCTTCGCCAAGATTAACAGGGAATGAAAAGCGGCCATGAGATGTATCGTATTTAAGGAGATGGGCAATGCCCTTTGGGTCGGCTAATTCGTTAATAGCGACAATTTTGAGTTGATCTTCAAGCCCAGATTCATACAGGGCACGGACGATATTGCGCCCGATTCGACCAAAACCATTAATTGCAAGTTTGATTGCCATGAAGAAGAAAATCCACTCTATTTGCTTGCAGATAAAGGCAGCTGCCTTTTAGATGGCGGTATTGTAATCGACCTTACACATTTTTATAAGAGGGCAAGGTAAATAAAACTACTTTAACAACCCTAGATGGCTCAATTTTGGTAATCGACCTGAAGAGTTTTTATAAGAGGTCTGCAAAAATAAAAATTGCTTAGTATGTTTTAGATGGCGCAGTTTTGGTAATCGACCTTTGAAGTTTTTATAAGAGGGCAAGGTAAATAAAACTACTTTAACAACCCTAGATGGCACAATTTTGGTAATCGACCTGAAAAGTTTTTATAAGAGGGCAAGGTAAATAAATCTGCGTTAGCAACCTATGTCTCTTTCTTTAATCCTTTATAGCCAGCGACGAACAGATTTTTTGTATTGCTGGTATGCTAATCCAAACTTCTCTGCCATAAACGTTTCTTCTGGCATAATTTGAAATCGATTCATATAAAGAATAAATATCGGCAGCATAATAAAACTCGCAATATTACCAAGATAGATTCCCCAACCAACTAGCATTAATAACATACCTACATACATTGGGTTACGGCTAAATTGATAAACACCACTGGTAACAAGACTTGCTGACTGTTCTGGAATTCGAGGGTCAACGGTCGTGCCTTGCTTGCGAAATTGATAAACACCTAATAAAGCAAACACCACACCTGAAAATGCAATGAGTAGTGCTACAAAAGATGCTGCAAAAAACGAGAAGCTAAAACTCGTAAACAACTCTGCTGTGCCCCACATCATCAACGCAATGATCAAAACCAGCGCAACTGGGGGCACTTTTAATTCTAACTGATTCACACAAGCTCTCCTACTTTCAATGCCTTACCACGACTAATTTGATGACACTGTGCTAAGAATAACTCGGCCGTTGCCATCGCATCAGTAAGGGCATGGTGCGAGCTGTAATGCGGTAAGTTGTAGCGCTTGCGACATTCGCTTAGTGTTAAATCATCGTGGCCAATTTCGTGGCCTTGCTGGTGCAGGCGTTTTTTTTCAATAACGAAGGTATCAAGAATTAAACGCGCCTTTGCATCTAAACCAAGCGTTCTGCACGCCTGTTTTAAGAACCCCCAATCTAGTGCCGCGTTATGAAACACTAGAATGCACTCACCAAAATGCTGATGCAGCTTGCCAAGAATGGTTTCGAGGCTCTCACCTGCAGCGATATCATGTTTAGCGATACCGTGATAAATCGGGCTTTGCTCTAAGCTTTGCACGTCTTTATTTATTAAGTGCTGCGCACCACTGAATTTGATGCACTGATCTTCTATCATTACCCACGCCACCGAAACAATTTCGTGCTGGCGAGGGTCAAGGCCCGTTAACTCCATGTCTATCACTACATAGCGCTCTTTATAGGCATCAGCTGCCAAAAGTTGCTTTCGCGCTAAATACCGACTTAACCAGCGTTTAACCATACCCTCTCCTATAAACTACCGCGAGCAAACTTAAATGCGGCGGCTTGCTGCGCCTGCTTAACCAAATAAAATGCTTCTTTTAATTGATGTCGCTCCAATGAATTCAACGCATTTGGGTTAATGCAGTTGCTAGGCAGCCCCTCTTCGTTAATTTGCGTGCCTAAACGCAGTTGAGTTAAAAAGCGCCAACAGTCTTTTAAGTTATATAGGTCATCTTTATTGAGTAGCGAAAATTTCATTAACGCGTCTATGCGCTCTTGGGTATTAGCGCGCTGAATACCCGCTTTGAGGGAATATAAACGCACTATGTCGTTAATGATCACCACACCGCGTTTTTTTAAGTCGAGATATTTATGCTGTTTATCGTCTTTTTCTAATTTGAACTGATTGAACAAACCAATGGGCACTGGGGTATTTTTAATGTCGCTCGCCATAGCCGCATAGAACAAGTCATTTTTAGAAATGCGTTTTAGCTGCTCACAAAAGCGTGTATATAAGGTAGTGGAACCTTCTATAAAACGTAAGTCAAAAAATATCTTACAATTGAGCATCGCCTCAGGTGTCGGTGAGGTGATCCACTTATGAAACTTTTCTGTCCAAGCATTAATGCCCATTCGACATTCTGCATTGCTCGCCATGATATTGCCAGGACAACGTTTTATTCCGCACTCAATTAAATGCTCACAGACATACTCGCCCATACGCTTAAAGTAATCTTGTTGTTCGTCCGTTAAATCATCAGGTAGTAACAAGCCATTATCTTGGTCTGAATGCAATGTTTGCTCTTCCCTTGCTTGTGAACCAAAACAAATAAAACTAAAGCTGGTTGGTGCCGCGCCATTATCTTCTTGGAACAAACGGATTAACCGCGAAGTCAGTGCATCGGTTAAGCCACTTAATAATTTACCAATCAAGGAGATGTCATCAATATTGTTTGAAAAGCCTTTTAACAAGCCGGGTATCTCTTGCGAATAACGCTTTAAATCTACCACGCTATGCGCTTTATAAATTCGTCCAATCAATTGCACTGGGTCGCTTTTTTGCTGACGCAGCAAATCTGTGCTGGTGAGCATACCAAGCGGTTTGTGATGTTCATCAAGCACAGGTAAATGGTGAATATTGTGCTTAAGCATTAAGTGCAATGCCGAAAACACGCGATTATTTTCAAAAATAAACTTGGGCTTACAGGTCATGATGCTACTTACTGACTCTTGAGGGTCAACCTCATCGGCCAATACGCGATTGCGTAAGTCTCTGTCGGTCACGACCCCAACGAGGCGATCATGCTCAGTTAGCATAATCGACGAAACACCATGCTGTTTCATTTTTTTAGCGGTTTGACGAATACTTGCCTCTGGCGCCAAAGTGACCGCTTTGCGATTCATCAATTCGCAAATTTTTTTCTCCGACCAACTGTCGTTTTGACTTTTATAATGAGACGACAATAAACGGTTTTTATGGGCGCGAACAAAGTATTGCTCAAACACCTTGTACTCTCGGCGTAAGTAATCAAATGCCGCTTGGTTTAGCATGTAAACAATGCCTTCCTTTTGCACTGAAATGCTATTTTGAATCGCTTCGCCAGTTAACAGTGACGGAAAACCAAAGTAATCGCCACCTGATAATTTAGTGATCACATCGCCTTTTGGGTCGACTAAGTCGTAGTCGCCAGAGCGAATTAAAAATAACCGTAAATTATCAGAGCTTAACCACTGATTTTGATTCTCTCGGGTCAGATAAATAATATCGAGATGATTAACAAAATACTCGCATGCAGCGCTATCTAGCTGATTAAACGGCGTTTGTTGCATCACAAATTGGGCGACTTCCTGTTGCTCGGTATTCATGGTCATTCTCGCAATAAAATAGAGACAATATCTACACTACCCCTGTTTTAAATAAATAAAAAGCCCGACTTAAGTCGGGCTTTTGATCTTCAAGAGTGTGTTCTCATAAAATGGTTTTATTAGTGCGCGTGTGCTGCGCTAGAACCTTTAGGGTTACGGATACCTTCAACCATTTCTTGGATTTCAACTGGTGTTTCAGCTGTTAGTTTAAGTACGATAGCTGCAACTACAAAGTTAACAATCATACCAACTAGACCGATACCTTCAGGTGAGATACCAAATAACCAGTGTGCCGGTGTATTCAATTCAGGGCTTACGAACTTGAAGTAAATAATATAAGCCGCTGTGAATGTAATACCTGTCACCATACCCGCAATCGCACCTTCTTTATTCATCTTCTTAGAGAAGATACCCATAATGATGGCTGGGAAGAAGCTCGCCGCTGCTAAGCCGAAGGCAAAGGCAACAACCGAGGCCACGAATCCAGGCGGGTTAATACCAAAGTAAGCTGAAATCACAATCGCTATCATCGCTGCTAAGCGCGCAGCAAGTAGCTCTTGTTTATCACTAATATCTGGTTTTAAGGTACGTTTTAATAAATCGTGCGAAACCGAGGTCGAGATTACCAATAGTAAGCCTGCTGTAGTTGATAGCGCTGCTGCGATACCCCCTGCTGCAACCAATGCTACAACCCATGCTGGTAAGTCTGCAATCTCAGGGTTAGCAAGTACCATGATGTCGCGGTCAACTTTAACTTCGTTAGCGCTGTTTGGATCATCAATCTTACCTGCTGAGTAGAACATTTTGCCGTCACCATTTTTATCGTTAAAGGTGATTAGGCCTGTTCTTTCCCAGTTTTTAACCCATGCTGGTGCTTCTGCATACTCTGTACCGCTACCGTCTTTACCGTTAATTGTATCAATCATGTTTACACGAGCGAATGACGCTACAGCAGGTGCTGTTGTATAAACGATTGCAATGAAAACAAGTGTCCATGCAGCTGAGATACGCGTGTCTTTAACACGAGGAACAGTGAAGAAACGAACGATTACGTGCGGTAAACCTGCAGTACCAACCATTAACGCACCTGTGATTGCGAATACATCAATCATGCTCTTCGAGCCTTCGGTGTATTGCGCAAAGCCAAGTTCAGTACTGAGCCCATCTAGTTTATCAAGCACAAACTGTCCTGAGCCATCGCTAAGCGTTGCACCAAAACCGGTTTGTGGGAAGAAGTGACCTGTCATCATCATTGAAATGAAGATTGCTGGAACAAGGTAAGCAAATACAAGTACACAGTACTGAGCTACTTGCGTGTAAGTAATCCCCTTCATACCGCCAAGTACAGCGTAGAAGAATACAATCACCATACCAATGTAAACACCGGTCTCAATATCCACTTCTAAGAAGCGAGAGAAAACCACACCTACACCACGCATTTGACCTGCGATGTATGTGAAACAGATAAAGATCGCACATAAAATCGCAACAACGCGTGCAGTTTGTGAGTAATAACGGTCGCCGATAAAATCTGGTACTGTGAACTTACCAAATTTACGCAAGTAAGGTGCTAAACATAACGCAAGTAGTACATAACCACCTGTCCAACCCATTAGATATACACCACCGTCATAACCCGCAAACGAGATAATACCCGCCATTGAGATAAACGATGCCGCACTCATCCAGTCAGCAGCGGTTGCCATACCATTTGCCAGCGGCGGTACACCACCACCTGCAACATAGAATTCATTTGTTGACCCCGCGCGGGCCCAGATTGCGATGCCGATATAAAGCGCAAAGCTTAAACCGACGATAATAAACGTGAGTGTTTGAACATCCATTGCTTAGCTCCTATTCGTCTACGCCGTATTTTTTATCTAACGTATTCATTTTGAAAACGTAAACAAAAATCAAAGCTACAAAGGTGTAAATAGCGCCTTGCTGGGAGAACCAGAAGCCGAGTTTAAACCCAAAGAAACGTATCTCATTGAGTACGTCTACTAGTAAAATGCCAAAACCAAATGAAACGACAAACCAAATTGCTAATAATTTAAATAGCAGTGCGAGGTTTTCCGCCCAATAAGCTTTTGCTTGTTCTTCATCTTTAAAAGCCATTTTTATCCCCTTATGCATTACAAAAAAGTAATGAGTGGTATTAGTTGTCATTAACTAAGTTAGCAAGGGTTCTGATTTATGGAATTGAGACCATAGTCGTAACAGTCAGTTTACGTTTACGTAAACTGTAAAACATCATTTGTTAATGAATGGTAAAAAACAATAATTAACAACAACTTAACCTATAAAGATAAATTTGCGAAATAGCGAAAATAGTAAAAACGAATGATCTGCGACATTAGTCTAATAACCGTGCGTAAAACATAACTTTCCATTTATTATCAACAACTTACTTTTTATTAATTTTTATTGCAAAAAATCTAGCCATCGAAATCGCGCATAATTCTGGTAAGGTAGTGTTATTACAATAATTACTGAATTTAAACATGACAGCTGCGCTTTTATTTGTTGCACTCGCCTATATTGGCGTGTTGTTTTGGTTGGCAAATTGGGGGGACAAAACCACTCCTCTTGCAAAAAGAATTAGTCACCATCCATTTGTTTATTCTTTTTCATTAGGCATTTACTGTACGTCTTGGACTTACTACGGTTCAGTCGGAACAGCCGCTACTAACAGTTGGAATTACTTACCGATTTTAATTGGTCCTGCGTTGCTATTTTTCTTTGGCCAAGGTTTTTTGCGCAAATTAGTTTTGGTAAGTAAAAAGCAAAATATCACCACGATTGCCGACTTTATTTCAGCGCGCTACGGTAAACGACAAACTACCGCCATTATGGTGACAATTATCGCTTTATTAGCGACGATTCCTTACATTGCTCTGCAATTAAAAGCTCTCAGTAGTAGTTTCTTATTACTACAAAACGATAGCCGTATTTCAGGCTCTATGTTGGCGTTATCTGCAACCTTAATCATGGCAATGTTTGCGATATTCTTTGGTACCCGCAAAGTGGATGTTACCGAATATCGCTCTGGACTGATGCTCGCTGTCGCTTTTGAATCTATGGTGAAGTTATTAGCTTTAGTCGCTGTGGCAGGACTTGCACTATACACTTTGTTTAACCTCAGTGAGGTACAAGCAGAGCAATTAACAGGTTCAGTTTGGCAGCATTGGCATAATTTTGACTTTTTTAGCTTCAACTTTATCGGCCAATCAATGATGGCGGCAGCAGCGATTATCTGTTTACCAAGGCAGTTCCATGTCACCGTGGTTGATAACCAAGATAAACGCCATCTTTTTACTGCTCGTTGGGCGTTTCCGTTGTATTTACTGCTAACTGCGGCAATGATTTTCCCTATTGCAACTGCCGCTATTCACCCTGGTATTGGCAGTGGATTTTCGCCCGACAGCTTTGTATTAGCCCTACCACTGATCCATGAAAATGCCTTCTTAACAACTTTTGTATTTATTGGTGGTCTATCAGCAGCCACGGCAATGATTGTAGTGGCTACACTCACCCTCAGCACCATGATCTCAAATGATGTGGTACTACCGTTAATGCTACGCCGTAAGTTTAAACGTAACCTCATTACCAGCAGCTATAAATCACAAATTTTATTAGTGAGGCGCTTCACCATTGCCGGTATTTTGATTTTGTCGTATTTCTACCAGCAATGGTTTGGTCATGGTAAAGCACTGGCAAGTATGGGGTTAGTGGCCTTTTCTTTGGTGTCGCAATTACTCCCAGCCATTGTTGGCGGCTTATACTGGCGAAAAGGCCACGCTTATGGCGTTTATGCCGGATTATTAGCAGGCTTCATTTGTTGGGTATTATTCTTAATGTTACCTATTTTAGATGCGGGTAATAGCCTAAATACGGAGCTGCAACAAACACTTATTACGCGTGGCACCCTAATCGCCTTGTTTGCCAATATTGGCTGTTATATTAGTTTTTCGCTCGGTGCAGATGAGCGTTTAATTGATAAGATTCAGGCAGCAGCCTTTGTTAACCCTAAAGAGCAAGCTGTATTCGCCAGACGCTTAAATAAAAACGTTAAAGCCACCGTTTACGACTTTAAAGTGCTGCTACAAACCTTTTTAGGCGTTCAACGCTCGCAACAAGTGCTGGCTCACTTTGCGTTGTCACATAACTTAGATGACAACAACGCACATCCAGACCCTGAGTTTATCGCTTATTGTGAGCGAGCCTTAACCGGTGTGCTAGGCGCATCTTCAGCACAAGCGCTGATCCACACGGTTGCCTCTGGTAAACGCATGGCATTTGAAGAAGTGGTTAACTTTTTTGATGAAACCACACAAGCACTGCAATTTAATCAAAATTTACTTTTCACATCCCTTGAGAACCTCAGTCATGGTATTTCGGTTGTTGATAAAGAACTAAATTTGGTTGCTTGGAATAAACGCTATGCCGAAATGTTTAACTACCCTGATGAGTTTCTGGAGGTTGGCCAACCTATTGAAGAAGTGATCCGCTATAACGCAGAGCGCGGTGAATGTGGTCCGGGTGAGGTTGAACGTCATGTAGAAAAGCGTGTACAGCATCTTAAAAACGGCACACCTCATCACTTTATTCGCCACCGCCGAAATGGCCAAGTATTTGAAATGATAGGTAACCCATTACCTGATGGCGGCTTTGTGACAAGCTTCTCTGATATTACTGTGCATATCGAAACGCAAAACGCCCTCGAAGAAGTTAACATGGATCTTGAAAACCGCATCGAAGCGCGTACCCAAGAAATACGCACCATAAATAGAGATTTACAAGCGCAAATCGATAGCCGAGTACAAACTGAGCAAGCACTTACTTTAGCCAAAAAAGAGGCAGAACAAGCTAATGACAGTAAAACGCGATTTTTAGCCTTGGCTAGCCACGATATTTTACAACCGCTGAATGCGGCGCGCCTATACCTTGCAGCTATTGATGATAAAACCCTTTCGAGCAACAACTTAAATAACTTTGAAAAGCTGGGTGCAAGCTTAGATTCAACGGTGCATTTGATGTCGGCGCTGTTAGAAATTGCCAAGCTCGAGCAAGGGGCAATGACCCCAACGCCACGTCATTTTAGTATTGATGACATACTTGCACCGCTAAAAAATGAATACGCCATTATGTCGAGTGAAAAAGGCTTAAAGCTTACAGTGCGTTCAAAAGGGACAATCGTACACAGCGATATCACCTATTTGCGACGAATTATTCAAAACTTGGTGTCAAATGCGGTTAAGTACACCGAAAGCGGCCGAGTTTTAATTGCGTGTCGCAAACGCAAACACCATTTACGTATTGAAGTTTGGGACACAGGCCCGGGTATAAGTGAAGTGGAGCAAGCAAAAATATTTAATGACTTCTACCGTATTGAAGCGGGCGATAACAAAGGAGTCGGACTTGGTTTAGGGGTAGTAAAACGGATGGTCGACTTGCTTTCGCTACGTATGGATGTCACTTCAACGCCCGGCAAAGGTAGCCGCTTTAGTATTGAAGTACCATATGGTGAAAGCCAATTTATTCAGCAAAAAGACACGCCTAAAAAAGGCGTTGAAAATCGCAGTGCAATGAACATTATTGCGGTTGATGATGATCCGGAGAATTTAAATGCTATGGCAAGTCTGTTGCAAAAATGGCAAGCCAATTATCAGCTCTTTGATCAAGTAGAAACTGTCATGGCCTATGCTAAAGACCACGGCGCACCCGATGTGATCTTAATGGATTATCAGCTTGGCCATGATTGCGATGGTATTACGCTAATTAAAACGTTAAGGGAAATTTGGCAAAGCCCAGTACCGGCAATTTTAATCACAGCAGTACGTGATGAAGCGCTAAAACAACAAACCAAAGCTGAGCAAATTCATTACCTTAGCAAACCCGTTAAGCCAGCTAAACTCAAAGCCCTGCTTAACCATAGCACTTAACACCATGCATTCCCTTTATTTAAGGCAAAGCAGTAGGCTTTGCCTTAAATTTTTGGAACAACCAACTAAGTGCAACTAACGACAAGCCTAAGCCGATAAACGAAATAGCACGTAATAATCCGGTTAAGTTTGCCATATCTATCAGAAACACTTTTAACACCACCAGCGCTAATAAACCAAGGCCTAGCTTTTGTAAAACCGTAATAGTTTTTAACTGCCCCGCCACGACCACCAAAGCACCAATAATAAGCCAAACTAAAGAGTAGCTATACAGCTCTGCATCTGAGGTCGGTAAAGCAAGATTTATATACTCCCCTTGCCAGTTGTGGCGAATTTCCGCATTGATATATAAAACACTCATCACACCTGCAAATGCACTAAAAAACTTATGCAAAAAGCGCTGAGATTTTGTCAGCTGGCTTGCCCAAATTGCAATTATGGCTGGAACTAACCAAAGTAATAGTAGCCAATTAATAATCGGCCAACTGCCAATATTTATCGGCTCAAAAAACGGATTTACAGCGGTAAAGCTTTTCAGAACTAACAATCCGCTTAATGCTAATAACGCAAAACCTGCCACTTGATAGAGCTTAGCTAATTGCGCAGTAAAACGTGAACGCATCAGGTAAACACAGCCCAATATGCCCCAGTTACAGGTTAATAAAATATGCTCATACACAGACAAGTTCTCAAAATCAGGATAGTGCCCCACTAACTGATAGCTCGTCTCTGTGGTAACGAATAAAGCGATACAATGAAGCGTAGCACCTTCTAGCCACACCCGAACAGATTGCTGCTGCCAGTGTCTTGCTGCCAAGTAAAATAAGCAAGCAGACACAGGGTAAACAACTAAACTCCAGTGCACACCAAGTAATAGCGCATCACTGTAATCAGCTGACCAAGGTGCAAAACTTAACCTAACAAGTAAAGCACCAACTAAACCTTTTAGCGGCCAAGTCGGAATACTGAGTGCATGTTTATTGACATAAAAACTGATCAACAACACTTGCGCAGCGAGTGCCAAGGTTAAGCTACTCCCTTCAAGAAGCATGGTTAACGCCAAACTAATATTGGCATTACCGCCAAGCCAGTAACTAAATACCTGCATTGGATTCGTGCTATTAATTGATAACTTAAATAACCAAGAAGACAGTGCCAGTAATACAAAGCACCAAACCGGGTATGCCGTCATTAAGGCATGATCAGGAGTGATGACATATAAGCAACTAATAATCACAAAGCCTGAAAGTGAAGCGAGTAAGGTAAAGCCAAAGCGTTTAGGGTATTTACGACCAAACAAAAAACCATAACCAGCAAACAAAGCAATAAAAAACAGCCCTGCTCCGTAATTTTGTCTAAAAACAAAAAGCTGCTCAGAGTAATCAACAGTATTGTATTGCCCTGTTAGCAAACACACCACACTCACTACAGCAATTATCAGCCAGTGATCCCATGCACTGTTTTTTAATACCAAAAACAACAGTAAAGCCACTAACGACAACATACTAAGCTGCCAAGTAAGCAGATCATTATGGCTAATGAGTAAAAGATAAAGTGGCATGACAACTGCTAATAACAGAGGGTTGTCGGGCAGTTGTTTCAGAAGTGTTTTAAAGCGGTGTGGGCGGTATTCAACTTGTTTAATACTTAGCCCTAAACGTGGAATCGCAATTAACAATACAATGCTAAACAGCGCATAAAGGTTAATAAACCAGTGTAGGTTTTTAGTTGCACTCATTGCAACTAAGCAATACCAGCCTAAATGCCCCGCCCATAACAAATACCACAGCCAATGCCGTTTTACGTAATGTGCGACTAGCGAAGCTGATACACTGACAAAAGCAACATAAGTAAGGAGTGCAATAAAGTCATTACTCCCAGTATCTACCCATAAAGGCACACTGTAAGCGCCAATAATACCAATTACAGCCAGCACGGGGCCAAAACGTAATGCCATCCAGCTTGCAGCCAAAGAAACCAAGGTTAAAATGCTAAATGCTGGTAAGGCTTGTAGTAAGCCGTAATGACTGTAGGCCAGCAAGGTCAATGCAAACAAACTAATAAAGCCGCCACTTGCCAGCGCCGCGGGAATATAGTTGCTAAATCCTTCAAAGGTAATACCTTTACGATGTAAAACCTCAGCTGTAACAATTAAACTCAGGCCAAAAATAGCGCCAAGTATGAGTCGCATGGTTTCGGATAATAAACCGGCTTCAAGTGAATAGCGGGCCAAAAAGATACCACCAAAGGCAAGTGCAACCGCTCCTACCCAAGTTAGCCAATTGGCTTTGATTTGTGTAACTAGTTGGCTAACTAGCGGATTAAAAGTTGCAGGCTTGGGTTTCGTTTGCTGTGGCTTTTTAGCCATTGCCTCAGTTGGCTTATTGATGGCTTCAGGCTTTGGTTCTCGTTTTGAAGTGTCGGTCAGAGCTTCGTTTAAATTATCAAACGAATTTACAATAGTTGCTTGTGGATTATGGATATAGGTCGCGTTAAGTTCTACTCGAAGAGCAGCTACTTCACGCTTCAAACTAGAGAGTTGAAAAAAGGCAATAATGCCAGCAATTGAGCCACCTACAACAACTAGTGCTAGTAATACTAGTAACGCAATACCGTCGTCCATACTCACTCCATGTGTACGCTTTAAACAAAAAAGCAAAAACCTTAATTGTTTATATAATAAACACTTAGCAAGAGTAAAGAAACAACGATATTGCGTTCAAGCCAATTAAGACAGCTCAGTCACCGTTCGCTCTAAGGTCATTTTGTAACCTGAATCAGTGGTTTCATCATGTTCAATCACCAAGATATAGTTACCTTCTTCGGTAAAATCCATGTCGCTTTGTTGCAATAGCACAATCTGCTGGCCGTTGTCTTCAAACACCACATAGGTTGTATAAACTTCGTTATCAACCACCTGCTCTTTTTGGTCGTATTGATCTAAACCTTCAACGACATTACTAGTATCATCAACGGTTTCACCATTGAGAGTGAAATACACATCGACTTCGTCAATCTGTTGCCCTGCATAGTTATCAATTAAATTAACCACAGTAACTGTGTGGCTATAGCTGCTAGGTGTTAGGTTTTCTTCAATGGTCATCATACGAGGGCCGTAGTCTTTGTCATTGTAGAATAGACCAACCGCACTTTGCTCACGCTCTAATGTCATTAAGAAGTTATCAACAATCTTGTCGCCAGCCTCATCTAACATGGCTACGCTGTAACTATTTGGTGACATACTCATGTATTCAGAGTAACTATCGTTGCTTACAACTTCGGTATTGGTAGACGTTGTTCCTCTGGTTACTTTAAATTGGGTTTGTGTGTAATCATCAATAGTATTAATAAATCGCAACTGGCCTTGTGCGTCTTGGTGGTTTAGTTGAGTCACCGAGCTACTTGCCGTCACTACATCAAGGGTAATGCCGTCTTCTTCTGTTGCATAACTTGGGCGGATCATCGCCATGTAAGTTGCTTCATCATTAAAATACAATTTTGGTGATTCAAAAATCACATCAGTGCTACCACTGGCAGTGACATAAATAGTGTAATAACCCTCCTCAAGCGTAGATAGTTCTGGCTCTACCAGGTACTGCGAAGTCATCAGTAACTCTGCGGTATCAAATAACCCGTCATCAGTAGCAATGTAAACGTCGTAAATATTGTCTTCGCCGACGATATTAAAAAAGCCAACATTAAACTCATCTTCATCGCTTGAAGATGGCACACTTAGCTCAGTAAATGTTGGCTCAGCAAAATCACCATTCATTACTAGCAACTGGGTTTGATCGTCTTTAATTTTAATGGTTTCTTCATCAATAGTGATATAGCTATCGTTGACATCAACATACTGAAAACTCAGCTCATACTCACCCGAGCTGTAATTATGGCGGGTTGATACATCACCAAAATCTGCGCCCGAACGTTCAGTGTCATCAACAAATAAACGTGTATAGGGGCTATTATAAGAGCCATTGTACAGTTGCACATAGCCGCTGTTGCTATTACTGCTGTCGTCACTAGAACAGGCAGCCAGCACCGAAAGCAAACTTGTGGCAACAATTGTTTTAAGCAGAGTACTTTTCATGGAGTTTATTCCTTATTGTTTGTAATAATCTACTTTGACTCAACTAAAGCAATAAAATTCTATGTTTTACAAACGATTACCTTCACTTACAGTTGCTTACGTTAAGGTTAAAAAGTGTAGAAAAAGGTATAGAAAGGCACTCAATTAATCATAATTATGGACAGAAAATCACATTTATAGTGAAAGCAGCTTACTTTTACACGAAAAGTAAATAATGATTACATTTTGTAACGTTAGACAATGAAGTCAGATAAATTATTAGATAGTTCAATTTGCGCTATGCAGCGCTAAAAAATTAGCAAATAATGAGGCTCACACAAACGGGATTAGAATGAGGACTATGAACACGATTTTAACCACACAATGCGATGATGATGTTGGTCTAATTGCCAAGATCACCGGTCTTTGTCATCAGCATAATTTAAACATTACACGTAATAACGAATTTGTAGATAAAGACGCTAAACGCTTTTTTATGCGTACAGAGTTAAGCGGCGTTATTTCAGATGATTTTTTACCAAGCCTTGCTGAGCTACTTCCTGATGGCGCAGAGCTTGCGCTGCATAGCAGTGAAAAAACCAAAGTGGTATTGCTTGCCACCAAAGAAGCACATTGTTTAGGTGGTGTATTACTTAAGCAATTCGAAAAAGCATTAAACATCGAAGTACTGGCTGTGATAGCCAACTATGCAGATTTAGCGCCACTGGCTGCAGGCTTTGGCGTGCCGTTTCATGTAGTATCGCACGAAGGTTTAAGCCGTGCTGAGCATGATCAACAAGTCGGTGATTTAATTGCCAGCTATCAGCCTGACATTATCGGCCTTGCTAAATATATGCGTATTTTAAGCCCTGAATTTGTGGCGCGCTTTGAAGGTAAGATTATTAATATTCACCATTCGTTTTTGCCTGCCTTTATTGGTGCAAAGCCTTACCATCAGGCATTTGAGCGCGGTGTAAAAATAATTGGTGCGACCGCTCACTTTGTTAATAATGAGCTTGATGAAGGGCCAATTATTCTACAAGATGTGACACATGTTAGCCATGCGGATACCGCTGAGATGATGGCAAAAATGGGGAAAGATGTTGAGAAAACGGTGTTTTGCAAAGCGCTGCAACTCGCGTCTGAACATAAACTGTTTATCAATGGAAATCGAACCGTGGTGTTCGCTTAAGCAATAAAATGAAGAGGCTGTATGGCCTCTTTATTGTTGTTATTATCTTTTGTTATGCCGACTCAATAGGCTCTAGTTGTAATTTAGAGGCAATTAATACCGCTTGAGTACGGTTATACACACCTAGCTTTCTAAAAATTGCTGTAATGTGTGCTTTCACTGTCGCTTCAGAAATATGTAACTCGTAAGCAATCTGTTTGTTTAACAAGCCTTCGTGTAAGTATTGTAAAACTTTATATTGCTGTGGCGTAAGCGATGCGACTTGAGCGGCAATTTCTTTATCTTCGCCATCAACATCAGAGACTTTATCTTTTAATTCTGATGGTAGCCACACATCACCCTCAAGAATGTGGTTGATTGCCATGGCAATATCATCTGACGATGATGATTTTGGAATGAATCCCATTGCACCATAGGCCATTACTTTAGAGACAACGTTAATATCTTCGCTGCCAGAAACAACAGCAATTGGTAAGCTAGGATAATCTTCGCGAATGCGAATAAGGCCGTATAAATCGCCATTGCCTGGCATGTGAAGGTCTAGTAGTAAGATATCAAGATCTTCTTGTTCGTTTAACACCTGTAAAGTGGTCTCAAAGTTTTCCGATTCAAACACTTCTAAATCAGCGAACTTAGCACTTAATGCCCCTTTCAGCGCTTCACGAAATAACGGATGATCGTCCGCTATTAAAAACTGACTCATGGTTCACTCCTAATAAATTCGGCTGACACCTATTTCTAAGTGACAGCCGATATACTACGTTTAGAATCAACTTCTAATCAAGTTTTTAACGTGATTTTAACGATTTAATCGGTTTTCGATTAGTTCATCTACCACACTTGGATCGGCAAGAGTTGATGTATCACCTAGCTGTTGATGCTCATTTGCCGCAATTTTACGTAAAATTCGACGCATGATCTTACCAGAACGTGTTTTCGGTAGACCCGGAGACCATTGGATCATATCTGGTGAAGCAATTGGGCTTAGTTCTTTACGAACCCAGTTACGCACTTCTTTTGTTAGTTCATCGCTGACTACAACACCCTCATTTGGTGTGATGTAAACATAAATGCCCTGACCCTTAATGTCATGCGGATAACCAACTACAGCAGCTTCTGCTACAGCTTCGTGAGCAACCAATGCACTTTCAATTTCTGCCGTACCTAGGCGGTGGCCTGATACATTAAGTACATCGTCCACACGGCCAGTGATCCAGTAGTAACCATCTTCATCACGGCGACAACCATCACCTGTGAAGTACACACCAGGGTAAGCTGAGAAATAGGTTTGTTCAAAGCGTTCATGGTCACCATAAACTGTACGAGCTTGTGACGGCCAGCTATCTAAAATAACAAGGTTGCCATCAACTGCACCTTCTAATGTATTACCTTCAGCATCAAAAAGTGCCGGTGCAATACCAAAGAAAGGACGAGTTGCTGAACCTGGTTTCATATCTGTCGCACCTGGTAACGGTGTGATCATGATGCCACCAGTTTCTGTTTGCCACCACGTATCTACAATTGGGCAGTTTTCGTTACCAATGTGCTCGTAATACCAAGCCCACGCTTCAGGGTTAATCGGCTCACCCACTGAACCCATGATACGTAAACTTTTACGTGTTGAGGTAGCTGTTGGCTCATCACCTTTCGCCATTAAAGCACGGATAGCTGTTGGTGCAGTGTAAAGGATAGTCACGTTGTGCTTATCAATCACTTCACCCATACGACCAGCCGTTGGATACGTTGGTACACCTTCAAAAACCACTTGCGTACAGCCGTTTACTAATGGGCCATAGGCAATGTAGCTGTGACCTGTGATCCAGCCCACATCAGCGCTACACCAGAAGATATCGTCTTCTTTTAAGTCAAACACGTATTCATGTGTCATTGATGCATAAACGAGGTAACCACCGGTAGTATGAACCACCCCTTTTGGTTGACCTGTTGAGCCAGAGGTATAAAGAATGAAAAGCGGATCTTCTGCATTCATTGGCTCTGGTTCACACTCAGCAGGTAGGTCAGCGACAAGTTCATGCCACCAAATATCGTGGCTATTCCACTCAACTTCGCCACCGGTTAACTGATGCACAATAACGTGTTCAACCGTAGTTACTGAGTCTTGTGATACCGCTTCATCAACATTTGCTTTAAGTGGTACACAGTTGCCAGCACGGCGACCTTCGTCTGAAGTAATTACCACTTTAGCGCCTGAGTCATTAATTCGGTCAGCAATCGCTGATGGAGAGAAACCACCAAATACCACAGAATGAATCGCACCAATACGCGCACATGCTTGCATAGCGTAAATAGCTTGCGGTGTCATAGGCATGTAAATAGCAACGCGATCACCTTTTGATACGCCTAACTTTTTAAGGCCATTTGCCAATTTTGCTACTTCGTCGTGAAGTTGTTGGTAGCTGATATTTTCGCTGTGTTCAGGGTTGTCACCTTCCCAAATAAGGGCTGTTTTATCTGCTTTAGTAGCAAGGTGGCGGTCAATACAGTTATATGAAGCGTTAAGTTGGCCGTCTTCATACCAGCGGATGCTGATGTGGCCTTTGTCGAATGAGGTGTTCTTTACTTTATTATAAGGAGTTGACCAATCAAGGCGTTTACCGTGCTCTCGCCAAAATCCTTCAGGGTCATCGATAGATTGCTTATACATTGTATTATATTTATCGTTATCAACTAATGCTGCATTCTTGATATGCGCTGGTACTGGATAGATACTTTCTGACATTGTTGTCGTCTCCATTTTAATTACTTGCCTTCGGCCTGCCTCAAGGATCACTCAGCAAAGCCCCTGAAAGTATTAGACCTTAGTTGTATATCTTGTCATTTCACAAAAAACTTCGAAATCGCCTTCTATAATCTAGTCCAATGTTCGCAGGTAAGCGATTTTGAGTCGATTACCACCTTAGTCTAATAGACCAATAGATAATTGAGAGAAGTCATTTCTTAAACAACAGTGATACAACAACATTAATGCAATCAACAAGTAGCTTCGACAGGAATACACATTATGACAACAACAAAAGTAACCGCATTAAAAACACTGACAGCTTCGGCTGTTTTATGTGCACTTGCAGGTACCGCTAACGCTGCAACCATTGGTAACACCGACGTTTCTTATGGTGGCTATGTAAAACTAGATGCGATGTGGAGTGATTACTCTGCAGGTGTACCAGCCGGTGGCAGCATTGGCCGTGACTTCTATGTCCCAAGTACAACACCCGTGGGCGCAGACAGCGACAGTGATGCTGTCTTTGATATGCATGCTCGCCAGTCTCGATTTAGCCTAGGCACAGCAACTAAATTAGATGATGGGAAAACAATTAAAACCAAAATAGAAATCGATTTCCTTGCTTCTGCACCAGGTGGAAATGAGCGTGTTACAAACTCTTATGCACCGCGTATACGCCAAGCATTTGTAACTTATGATGGATGGTTATTTGGTCAAGCTTGGTCAAACTTCCAAAACGTTGGTGCCCTTCCTGAAACCTTAGACTTTGTTGGCCCAGCAGAAGGTACTGTGTTTGCTCGCCAAGCACAAATTCGCTATACAACAGGTAACTGGTCATTCTCTGTTGAAAACCCTGAAAGCACAGTCACTGTAGGTGGTGCTCGTGTGGCGACTGATGATGCTTCAATGCCTGACTTTACAGCACGTTATGCCCATAAGGCTGATTGGGGTGAGCTTGTTGTAACAGGTCTGGCACGCCAGCTTACTTATAAACAAAATGGCATTGATGCGGATACATCATCGTTTGGTATCAGCGCATCAGGTAAAGTAAATTTTGGTGAAAATAATCTTAAATTTATGCTTACACAAGGCTCTGGTTTAGGCCGCTATGTTGGTTTAAATGTTGCTCATGGTGCAGTACTTGATGGCGATGATCTAGATGCGATTGATTCAACATCTGGCTTTATTGCTTATCAACAAAACTGGAGCAGCCAATGGCGCTCAACCTTCCTGTATTCATTCTTCTCTGCTGATAACAATACCGACTTATTAGCTATGTCCATAGACCCAACAAAGACAAGCCAAAGCTTTAGCGCTAACCTATTGTATTCACCAGTTAAAAAATTGACTTTTGGGGTTGAATTCAAACATGCAGAACGTGAGCTTGAAAGTGGCACTGATGGCGATATGGATCGTCTGCAATTTTCTGCAAAATACGTGTTTTAAAGTTAAAAGTTTTACTTCCTGAAGCGGCTTCGGCCGCTTTTTTTTATCAAGCGTTTAGATTCTCCTGCGTTGCATTTTTAAAAACATTTCAAGCCCTACAAAAACTTAATTGCAAATCGTTCTCATTTAGTTTAGATTACGCGTTAATTTCATTATTAATTGAACTAATTGGAACTTTGCATGTCATCAACAAAATTTTTGCGCTTATCGCAGTTAAGCCTAGTGACCTCAGCACTACTTAGTGGACACGCTTTAGCTGAACAACAAAAAGAAGAACAAGCTATTGAAAAAATAGCTGTTTATGGCCAGCATCATAAAAATTACATCACCGAAGAAGCACAGTCAGCAACTAAGTTAGGACTAACAATTAAAGAAACACCACAGTCAATCTCTGTTGTTTCACGTGCATTAATGGATGATTTCTCCCTCGATAACCTAAATGCCGTATTAGAAAGCACCCCTGGTGTGACTGTTGAACAAATCGAAACTGACCGTACTTATTTTAAAGCCCGTGGTTTTGAGATCACTAACTTCCAAGTTAATGGCATGGGTATGCCACAAGATAACGGTTCAATCCAAGGTACTCTAGATACCTCTATTTTTGATAGTGTTGAAATTGTACGTGGTGCCAACGGTTTAATGACAGGTGCTGGTAACCCATCTGCAACCGTCAACATGGTTCTAAAGCGCCCTACTTACCAAACACAAGTAAATGCATCTGTATCGTATGGTTCATGGGATAACAAACGTCTAGAGCTTGATGCATCAACTGCTATCAACGAAAACCATGCAGTGCGTGCTGTATTCACCAAGCACAAAACAGAGTCATACCTTGACCGTTACGAGCAAGATAAAACAATTTATTACCTAGCCTACGAAGGTCAGCTTACTGATAGCACAGTTGTAACTGCTAACTATGTAAATCAAAAGAAAGATGCCGACAGCCCACTTTGGGGCGCGCTACCGCTTTATTATAGCGATGGTACAGCAACAAACTTTGATACCTCAACCAGCACAGCGTCTGATTGGTCATACTGGAATAACACAACAGAGCAGTTGTTTTTATCAATTGAGCAAGCAATTACCAATACTTGGTTCTTAAAAGCAAGCTACGCACACTTAGAAAATGAGCAAGACTCAGAACTTTTCTATGTTTACGGTACCCCAGACAGAGAAACAGGTCTTGGCTTAACAGGTTACGCAAGTGAATATGACCACAAAGATAAGCACGACATTTTAGATATTTACGCAACGGGTAAATTTGATTTATTTGGTATGGAACATGACCTATCTTTTGGCGTAAACCAAGCAGATATAGATTACAAAGATAAATCACTCTATGACTACACGACTGGTAATGGTTTCCCTGCAATGCCGGAGCTAGGTGGGTGGAATGGTGTTGCGCCAGTGCCAACACTTACTGATGGTTTAACAGGTGCTGATATCACCAGCCGTCAACGTTCTGCGTATATTTCAACACGTATCCGTGCCACAGATGCTTTCAGTATTTTAGCTGGTGTAAGCCAAGTAAACTGGGAAACTGAAGGTGCCTCTTACGGCGTTGCAAAAGACAAAGATAGCGACCAAACTGTGCCTTACTTCGGTGCTGTGTATGATATCAACGAAAACTTCTCAACTTACGCAAGCTACACAGAAACCTTCGTACCGCAAACAGAGCGTGACATCAATGGTGATTACTTAGATCCAATCACAGGTAAAAGCAGCGAAGTTGGTGTGAAAGCACAGCTACTTGATGACGACTTATTTGTAACAGTTGCTTACTTTGACGCTAAACAAGTTGGCCTTGCTGTTGCTATCCCTGATTCATTACCTGATGACACTCGCTACTATGGCGCAGATGGCATTAACAGCGACGGTATTGAAGTAGAACTTAGTGGTCAAATCAACGAAACACTAAGTGCAAGCTTCAGCTACAGTAATCTAAACATTGATGGTGATGAGTTAGTCAAAGACTACACACCTGAAAACCAGTTCAAACTTGCTGTAACTCATAAAGTGCCTGAGATTGATGGTTTAACCTTTGGCTTAAACTATCGTTGGCAAGACGACACAAAGCGCGTACAAGTGCGTGATGCGGCAACAAATGCTGCACTTATCACCACAACGCAAGATGCGTACGGCCTATTAAACCTAATGGCAACGTACGATATTAATGACAATATGAGCGTTAACTTGAACGTTAATAACGTGACCAACGAAAAGTACATCCACAGTCTTTTCTGGGCTCAAGGTTATTACGGCGCACCGCGTAACTACTCAGTGTCTTTCAACTGGCAGCTTTAAGCTTGAGCTTGAGCTAGAAGCTGTAAGTTTTAAGCTTTAAGCACATGAAAAGCCGCATTATATGCGGCTTTTTCATGTAATAGTTGCAAGAGTAAAGTTAGCAAGGGGAAAGTTACAGGAACTATCGAGTGTTCTGACAGCTTCAATCGACACGAAACCATTGAGTACCACCAACAATTTAGTGATTAAACGCGATATAAAATCGCTGCTACAAACTACCGCCTGCTCCTGTAACTGCGGTTTACCCCGCGTCAAAACGCTTTACTCTCGCTAACTTTACTCTCGTTTACTCTTGCCAACTTTCCCCTTTCTAACTTTCCCCTTTCTAACTTTCCCCTTGCTAACTTTCCCCTTGCTAACTTTCCCCTTCTAACTTTCACCCATAAAAAAACCGCTAACTGTGTAGCGGTCTTTTTTGTGTTAAGTGCGGGTCAAATCACGCTTAACTGTACTCTTTAGTGGTGTTTATAGCTCGTCTTCAGCTATTAGGCCTGCATCTTCACCATCTTCTGGTTGTACAGTTGCCTGTAGTAATAGCATCTCACGTAACTTACCTTCGATCTCATCTGCGATCTCTGGGTTGTCTTTTAAGAACTTAATTGAGTTTGCCTTACCTTGACCAACTTTATTGCCATTGTAGCTGTACCAAGCACCTGATTTTTCAACAATCTTATGCTTAACACCTAAGTCGATTAGCTCACCTTGCTTAGAAATACCTTCACCATACATGATGATAAATTCAGCTTGTTTAAACGGCGGCGCAACCTTGTTCTTAACAACTTTCACGCGGGTTTCGTTACCAACAACCTCGTCGCCTTCTTTTACTGAACCAATACGACGAATATCAATACGTACTGAAGCGTAGAATTTAAGCGCGTTACCACCGGTTGTTGTTTCTGGGTTACCAAACATAACACCAATTTTCATACGGATTTGGTTGATGAAAATACACAGCGTATTTGAACGCTTGATGTTACCTGTAAGCTTACGTAGTGCTTGTGACATTAAGCGAGCTTGTAGGCCCATGTGTGAATCACCCATGTCGCCTTCGATTTCAGCTTTAGGTGTTAAAGCAGCTACCGAGTCGACAATCACAACATCAACAGCACTTGAACGAACTAACATGTCACAAATTTCTAATGCTTGCTCACCAGTATCTGGTTGAGAAACAAGTAATTCGTCAATGTTTACACCCAGTTTTTGAGCGTATACAGGATCCAGAGCGTGCTCAGCATCTACGAATGCACAGGTTTTACCTTGCTTTTGAGCTTCAGCGATAACTTGTAAAGTAAGCGTTGTTTTACCTGATGATTCAGGACCATACACTTCAACAATACGGCCCGTAGGTAAACCACCAATACCTAATGCGATATCGATACCTAGTGAACCTGTTGAGATAGCTTCAATGTCTAGGGCTTTGTTGTCGCCCAGTTTCATAATTGAGCCTTTACCAAATTGACGCTCAATTTGTGATAAAGCAGCATCTAAGGCTTTTTGTTTGTTATCGTTCATTCTGTTCTCCAAATCCGGCTAATGCAGACAGTATACTGTATGAAATCACAGTATCAAGCTAATTTTCTGATTTTATCAATTCAATTACAATTTTTAATGAATAAACAATAGCTTGCAATCTAACTTCAGCTCTATCTCCTGAGAAAACCTGTTCGCTTGGGTAGTTTTTTCCGGCAAAATGAATACAAAACCATACCAGCCCTACAGGTTTATCCAGTGTTCCACCACCGGGGCCTGCAATCCCTGAGATAGCAATTGCAATATCTGCGTTTGCAGCTTTTGCAGCACCCGATGCCATTTCAAGCACGGTTTGCTCACTGACAGCACCAAAATTGTTTAATGTTTGCTCACTAACACCTATTAATTGCTGTTTTGCTTGATTGCTATAAGTAACAAACGCACGGTCAATATAATTCGAACTGCCGGGGGTATCAGTTAACGCATAACTAACGCCACCACCAGTGCATGATTCTGCGGTAGTGATCCATAAGCGTTTATCCGTTAAAATAGCTCCTAATTTCGCAGCAAGTGTTTTAATCTCTTGATGTAATTCCATATTCAGCCTTTGGGTAAATACATGTCGTTTGATCTTTATGCACCGCACACTATAAAACAACAAACCCCTATGATGCAGCAGTATCTAAAAATAAAAGCCGAGCATCGGGATATTTTATTGTTTTATCGTATGGGCGATTTTTACGAACTTTTCTTTGATGACGCTAAACGTGCAGCGCAACTTCTTGATATTTCTCAAACTCATCGCGGTAAAGCCGGTGGTGATCCAATACCAATGGCAGGTGTGCCTTATCATGCCGTTGAAAACTACCTAGCTCGCCTTGTACAAATGGGTGAATCCGTAGCTATTTGCGAGCAAATTGGCGACCCCGCCACCAGCAAAGGCCCTGTGGAACGTAAAGTTGTGCGTATTGTTACCCCTGGCACAATTTCTGACGAAGCGTTACTACAAGAGCGCCAAGACAACCTTCTGACCAGTGTTTGGCAAAACAAGCAAGGCTTATATGGAGTTGCCTATCTTGATATAAACTCTGGTCGATTCAATGTATTAGAAGTTAATACTGATGAAGCATTTAGCTCAACATTACAGCGTTTAGCACCGGCAGAGCTACTTTATAGTGACACCTTTGCAAATGTGCACTTAATTGAGCACATTAAAGGTGCACGTCGTCGCCCAGAATGGGAATTCGATCTAGATACTGCGCAGCATTTACTGTGCGACCAATTTGGCACTAAAGATTTGGTTGGTTTTGGTGTAGACAAAGCACATGCCGCTTTAGTGGCTGCGGGCTGTTTAATGCAATACGTAAAAGATACGCAGCGCATTGCCCTGCCGCATATTCGTGCCATTACCCTTGAGCAAAACGAACATGCAGTGATCTTAGATGCAGCAACCCGTAAAAACCTTGAACTTACAGTTAACTTATCAGGCGGTTACGAAAATACCCTTGCGCAAGTACTTGATAAAACTGCGACAGCGATGGGTTCACGCTTATTAAAACGCCGTATTCATACACCGGTGCGCAGTAAAACAGAGCTCAACTCTCGACTCAACGCTATTAGCGCCATTATTGATGCGCAATTATGTGGTGAACTGCAAGAGTCGTTAAAACAAATTGGTGACATTGAACGTGTCATTGCCCGTTTAGCACTTTGTACCGCAAGACCGCGTGATTTAACGCGCCTGCGTAGTGCACTGCAAGCACTAGCACCACTACACGAATTACTGACGGATGCTAATGACCCGCGTATTAGCCAAATCATTGCTCAGTCGCAACAGTTACCTGAACTACAAGATTTACTCGAACGAGCTGTAATCGAAACCCCACCAGTACTTATTCGTGATGGTGGCGTTATTGCACCGGGCTATAATAGTGAGCTTGATGAATGGCGTGCACTAAGCCAAGGTGCAACCGATATTCTTGAAAAGCTTGAAGAGCGTGAGCGAGAGCGCACTGGCATTAGCACTTTAAAAATTGGCTACAACAAAGTGCATGGCTTTTTTATTGAAGTAAGCCGCGCCAATTCTCATTTAGTGCCTGCAGATTATATTCGTCGCCAAACGCTAAAAAACAATGAGCGTTATATTATCCCCGAGCTAAAAGAGCATGAAGATAAGGTACTCGGTAGCCAATCAAAAGCACTTGCGCTTGAAAAACAGCTTTACGAGCAACTGTTCGAATTTATTGCTCCGCACATTGAACAGTTACAAACTATGGCTGCCGTACTGGCTGATTTAGATGTTTTAAACAATTTGGCAGAACGAGCACAAGCGCTTAATTATGCTAAGCCAACACTGTGCGATAACGATAACATCAGTATTAAACAAGGTCGCCACCCGGTGGTTGAACAGGTAATGAAAGACCCGTTTATTGCCAACCCAGTGGAGCTTAATAACGACCGTAAAATGTTGATTATCACAGGCCCAAATATGGGTGGTAAATCAACCTATATGCGTCAAACTGCACTTATCGTGCTAATGGCACACATTGGCTCTTATGTACCTGCAGATAGTGCTGAAATCGGAAATATTGACCGTATCTTTACACGTATTGGGGCAAGCGATGATTTAGCATCAGGGCGTTCAACCTTCATGGTTGAGATGACAGAAACGGCAACTATTTTAAATAACGCCACAGCACAATCACTGGTGCTAATGGATGAAATTGGTCGCGGTACTTCGACCTATGATGGTTTATCGCTAGCCTATGCAACAGCTGACTATTTAGCTTCAAAAATTGCCGCTAAAACCTTATTTGCAACTCACTATTTTGAGTTAACAGAGCTGGCCGAGCAAAAAACAGGGTTGGTAAATGTGCATTTAGATGCCATTGAGCATAACGACACAATTGCCTTTATGCATACTGTGCTTGAAGGCGCAGCAAGCAAAAGCTTTGGACTACAAGTTGCTGCCTTGGCCGGTGTTCCAAAAGCGGTGATCCAACAAGCCAAACAAAAGCTAAAAATGCTCGAAAACCACCAACCTGTCACGGCCCCCATTGAGCAGCAACAACAAACATTAAGTTTTGATGATGAACCGTCTGAGCTTGAATTAACCTTAAAACAGCTTGATCCAGACAGCCTAACGCCAAGACAAGCACACCAACTACTGTATCAATTAAAAGATTTACTGTAGGTATAACATAGATATAAAAAAAGCTGACGCAATGTCAGCTTTTTTGTGTGTTCTAGACCCTAAAGCCTATGTATTGTTGTCTAATTTGCTATATATCAGGTGAATTGGTCAAATAAGCTATCAGTGCTTAAACCTTCATGTTGCAATATGTCTTTTAAGCGACGTAATGCTTCCACCTGAATTTGTCTTACACGCTCACGTGTTAAGCCAATTTCACGACCAACATCTTCTAAAGTTGATGGCTCATAACCGAGTAAACCAAAACGTCGAGCGAGTACTTCGCGTTGTTTAGGGTTTAACTCACCTAACCAATCAACAATGTGTTTGTTAATGTCGTTATTTTGTACTTCTCCCTCAGGACCAGAGCCTTTTTCATCGGCTATGATATCAAGCAGAGCTTTATCGTTTTCACCACCAATAGGAGTGTCAACTGAAGTTATCTTTTCATTTAAACGCAGCATTTTAGTCACGTCTTCAACCGGCTTATCTAAGCACTCTGCAATTTCTTCTGCGGTTGGTTCGTGGTCTAACTTCTGGGTTAGTTCACGAGCAGTTCTTAAATACACATTTAGTTCTTTAACTACGTGAATTGGTAAACGAATTGTACGTGTTTGGTTCATGATGGCGCGTTCGATGGTTTGACGGATCCACCATGTTGCATAGGTTGAAAAGCGAAAACCACGTTCTGGGTCAAATTTTTCAACAGCTCGGATAAGGCCTAGATTACCTTCTTCAATAAGGTCAAGTAGTGCAAGGCCACGATTGTTATAACGGCGGGCAATTTTCACTACTAGACGTAAATTACTTTCAATCATTCGCTTGCGAGAGGCTTCACAGCCTTTCAATGCTTTGCGAGCAAAAAATACTTCTTCTTCTGCACTTAACAGTGGAGAAAAACCAATTTCACCTAAATACAGCTGGGTTGCATCTAAGTTTTTAGCAACTTCGTCTTTTGCAAATATATCTTCTTCGTTATCAACTTCTTCTAATAATTCAGAAGCATCATCTTCGACTACCGTGTCATCAAATTTATCGTCAATCGCGTCAGTTGTTTTCTCTAGTTTTGCTGTGTGACCCATAAGCGTCCTCCCGAGCAAATATGTGATTGAGCTAAATCACTTTTATCAATACCCTAATGGCTAAGGTAGATACTTAGCAGGATTGACTGCTTGACCCCGATAACGAATTTCAAATCTCAAAGCCGTAACCGAAGAGTCTGAACTGCCCATTTCTGCTATTTTCTGCCCTGCCTTTACTTCCTGTTTTTCCTTTACAAGCAACGTTGAATTATGCGCGTAAGCACTTAGGTAATCATCATTATGTTTCAAAATAATTAAATTACCGTAACCTCGCAACGCGTTACCCGCGTATACCACAGTTCCGTGTGCAGCAGCTAAAACAGAAGCCCCCTCTTTGTTAGTGATCTGTAACCCTTTAAAGCCGTTTTCTTTATTTGAAAAGCGTCGCGTGACCTTGCCCTTAGCCGGCCAGCTCCATACAACTTTAGAATTAGAATTACCGTTTTTGTCACTAATTATTTTGTTGGCTTGTTTCTGAACATACTCTCGTTGTTTTGGCTGATCAAGCTCTTTCTTTAATTTTTTGTTATTTTTTTGTGTGGAAAAAGTAGACTTTTTACTCGAATTCGTATATTTTTTCGCCTTTTTGTGTTTTTGTTCCTGCTTTGTAATCAAGATACGTTGGCCGGGAAAGATAGTGTAAGGTGCTGGAATATTGTTTATTTTTGCGAGGGTTCGAAAATCTCGTTGAGAACTAAAGGCAATTGAATATAAAGTATCACCCTTTTTCACTGTGTATTTTGAGCCTGTGATATTTACTTTGCGCGTCGTCGGCTTTACATGATTATCTAAACTACTGACCGGAGCGGGTGCTTCGCGAGACGTACAGCCAAAGAGCAAAATACTAGTAAACAAAGTAACATAGACTGTTATCTGCCTGCTCATCGTAAAATGCTCCTTATCGTACTAACTAATGGTTTTATGGCTTATCGTAGTAAAAAGTACGCAACCACCACTAAAACAACCAATCCCCAGCCAAGGGCTTCAACATATTGACGTAATTTTTGCTCCATTTTAACTCCACCCCATTTCATTAGTGCCGAAACAAGAAAGAAACGTGCCCCACGACCAACAGCAGAAGCAAGTAAAAATGGCAAAAATGCCATCTGCATTAGACCTGCGCCTATGGTAAATACCTTATAGGGGATAGGCGAAAATCCAGCTAAGAAAACCACCCAAACACCGTAATTTTCAAACCAGCTTAAGGCTGTATCAAATTTAGCTTGCCAACCCATTTGCGCAATAAGAGGTTCAACAACTGGTTCGAATAACCAAAAGCCAAGTAAATAACCTAAAATACCACCAATCACTGAAGCAATGGTGGTAAAGCTGGCAAAGCGCCATGCTTTATCTGGCTGTGCAAGCGACATCGGTGCTAGCATGACATCAGGCGGCACCGGAAAAAAAACAGATTCAGCAAAACTCATCCCTGCTAAATAACGCTCAGCATGTCGGTGTTTAGCCCATACAAGCGCCATATCATATAACTTAGTAAACAACTTCAAAGTATTAGGTCCTATTCAATATCACCAGGCACCAAAGGTACAAATCTCACTGGTGCAACTTTATGTTCTGTAAATGTGTCGCCATTTCTAACAACCATCATTAATTGCTGATCTTGCTCACCAATGGGTGCAATCATCACGCCACCATCAGCAAGTTGTTCAAGTAATCCGTGCGGCATTGTTGCTGCCGCAGCAGTGACAATGATCCCCTCAAAGGGCGCTTGTGACTGCCATCCTTGCCAGCCATCGCCATGCTTCATGGTGACATTGTATAAATCAAGCTTATGTAAGCGGCGTTTCGCTTGCCACTGTAGTGCTTTAATGCGCTCAACTGAGCACACTTTGGTGAAGGTTTTAGCTAAAATCGCTGTTTGGTAGCCAGACCCAGTGCCTATCTCAAGCACTTTATCGCGAACCCCAGCTAAACGAAGTAACTCTGTCATACGTGCAACAATGTAAGGCTGCGAAATAGTTTGCCCTTGACCAATTGGTAATGCGGTATTTTGATAGGCTTTATGCTGTAAAACATCATCAACAAAGATATGGCGAGGCGTTGTTGCTATTGCCTCTAGCACGACACTGTCTTCGACACCCTCGCGCTTTAATAATTCAGCTAATGCAAGTGCACTGCGATTATAATTAGTCAGCACCGTTAATCTCCATATTTGCTAACCAGCTATCAACGGCTTGTAGGCTTTCTTTAGCCGTCATATCAACACTAAGTGGTGTGACTGATGCGTAGCCATTATTAATGGCATAAAAATCAGTGCCTTCCCCTGCATCACTTTCAGCACCCAAGGTACCATACCAGTATATATCGCGGCCCCATGGATCTTGCTGTTTAGTCATGGTTTCGGCTTTATGGCGTGCTCCTAAGCGTGTTACTTTCACGCCTTTTAATTCAACAAGTGGCACGTCAGGTACGTTTAGATTGATAATTTGATCTTTTGGTAACGGGTGCGAAGCTAATTCTTTAATGATACTCACAGCAACAGCGGCGGCGGTTTCAAAATGATTCCCTTCTTTAGAACACAAAGATACGGCGATAGCCGGAAGCCCTAAATGGCGGCCCTCGGTTGCAGCAGCAACAGTGCCTGAATACAAAGTATCATCACCTAGGTTGGCACCATGATTAATGCCTGCAACCACAAGATCCGGCTGCTCATCCATTAACTCATTGACACCAAGGTGCACACAATCAGTTGGCGTGCCATTAATGGAAATAAAACCATTTTCTAAGGTTGTTGCACGCAGTGGATTCATTAAGGTCAATGAATTACTTGCACCACTGCAATTACGATCAGGTGCAACAAGTGTCACATCAGCAATTTGGGTCAGGGCTTGATATAAAACTGCGATCCCTTTTGCATTTACACCATCATCATTACTTAATAAAATTTTCATCTACGCATCCTTTTGTTTTTGTTCTTTTGGGCTGGCATCTTGATAGTCCACCAGCTCACGCAACAAGGCTGTGGCAAAACACCCTTTTGGTAACCCAAAGCTCAGCTTTAATGTTGTCTCGTCTAGGGTTTCAACCGCTAATGAATCTGGGATCAAGCGTAACATTCTACGCTCGTTTTTAAGACCAAGTTCGCTAAGGCCAGCTATCCAAGACTGATAAGGTTCGAGCCACGTTTTTTCGGCCTCGGTAAGGCCTTTTTCACCTTTACCAACCATAGGGGCCGACATCACGATATCGCCAGACGCTAAGCGGGCAATATTATCGTCGCTAATGTTATCTTCAAAAAAGGCATTGCTGCCACTTAACATAAATACTTCGCGGTGCATGGTTTTCGCAAGGCCATGTTCAGCAACGCGCAAGCTCACAATTTCATTAAACACATAAGAGCGCGCTGCAGAGATCACTAAACCTCGTAATTTTTTGTCGCGAATACGCTCTCCGGCAAACATGCGTTTTGCCATTTCAAGGTTGTGCCCACCATGACCAAAGCGTTGTTCACCAAAGTAATTAGGTACACCGGCACGCACCGCGTTAATACGGCATAAAATATCCAGTGGTTCAGTCACATTACGTAAAGTGATGGTGAAGCGGTTGCCTTTATGGCAGCCGGTTCTGAGTTTGCGATTGTGGCGCTGTTGCGAAATAACA